>NZ_JBHYIQ010000018.1:91446-101054 GCF_042739895.1 Amycolatopsis sp. NPDC059021 | reverse complement strand
CCTTCACGGCGTTGAGCGCTGTGAAGGAGGCCTTCACGGACCGACCGGGCGAGAACCTCAGTCCGGTTGTTCCGGTTTGACGAAGCCTTCGACCAGCGGGGTCTGCACCAGCCGGACCGCGCGGCGGCGGTTGACGAACTGGGCCCGGCCCGGCGGCAGGGTGCGCGGCTTGAGGTTGCCGAGGAACGAACCCTCGGACCGGGGACAGGACAACATCAGCGCGGGCGTGCCCAGTTCCCACATCCGCCGGATCGCCTGGCTCATCATCGACCGGCTCCCGCCCGAGGTGCTGCGGGCGACGATGATGTGCACGCCGATGTCCGCGGCCTGCGTCAGCAGCGGCACCAGCGGGTCCAGCGGGCTGGCGCCTTCGGCCAGCTCGAAGTCGTCGATGATGATGTAGAGCCGCCCGCCGGTCCACCAGTCCCGCAGCGGCAGCCTGCTCGGCGGGATGTCCGGTCCCGGCAGCCGGTCCTTGATCACCGAGGCCGCGCCCGCGATGGACTTCGCCAGCGCGTCCGCGCCGACGGCGTATTCGAGCTGGTACTCGGCGGGGACGGAGTCGTGCAGTTCGCGGCGGAAGTCGCCGAACATGATCCTGGCCTCTTCGTTGCTGTGGTGCGCGACGACGGCGCGGGCGATGTGCCGCAGCAGGTTCGTCTTCCCGCTCTCGGCGTCGCCGTAGATCAGCAGGTGCGGGCTGGTGTCGAAGTCGTGCCACAGCGGGGCCAGCTCGACGTCGTCGATCCCGAGTGGGACCCGCATCTCCGCCGCCGGGCCGGGCGACTTCGGGCCGGGCAGCTCCTGCACGGTGATCTGGTGCGGCAGCAGCCGGACCTGCGGGGCGACCGGCGCGCCGGGCAGGGCCAGCGCCTCGGCGAGCTCGACGGTCGCGTCGGCGAGGTCGTCGGTGGCCGGCGAACCGTCGATGCGCGGGAGCGCGGCCAGGAAGTGCAGCCGGTCCGGCGTGATGCCCCGGCCCGGGATCGACGGCACGGTCGCGGCGAAGCGGCTGTTGATCTCCGAGTCGACCGGGTCGCCGAGCTTGAGCTCGAACCGCGAGCCGACGACGTCGCGCAGCCACGGCCGCATCTCCGACCACCGGTTGGTCGCGACCACCAGGTGGATGCCGAAACTCAGGCCCCTGGCGGCGATCTCGGTGAAGTTGTCCTCGATGTCGTCGAAGTCCTGGCGGATCGTGTACCAGCCATCGACGACCAGAAACACGTCACCGTAGGGATCGAGGTCGGTGTACTTGCCGGCCCGCCGCGCCCGCCGGTAGGTGGCCATCGAGTCGATGTTGTGCTCGGCGAACAACGCCTCGCGACGCGCCATCAGGTTGGTCACTTCGAGCACCGTCCGCGTGACGCGGTCCCGGTCGAGGCGGTTGGCGACGCTGCCGACGTGCGGGAGCTTCGCCAGCGAGGTGAGCGTGCCGCCGAAGTCGAGGCAGTAGAACTGGACCTCGGCCGCGGTGTGCGTCAGCGCGAGGCCCGCGATCAGCGTGCGCAGCAGGGTGCTCTTCCCGCTCTGCGGACCACCGACGACCGCCACGTTTCCCTTGCTGCCGGACAGATCGGCGACCAGCAGCTCGCGTTTCTGTTGCGCGGGCAGGTCGATCAGGCCGACCGGGACGGTCAGCGCCGCGGTCTGCAGGTCGCCGACCGGGCGCGGGCCGAGCTCCGGGTGATCCACCAGCGGCGGCAGCAACTGGTCCAAAGTGGCCGGTTGCTTGAGCGGCGGCAGCCACACCTGGTGGGCGCGCGGGCCGACGTCGCGCAGCCGGCTGAGGAGCACGTCGAGCACCGTCTCCGTGCCCTCCTGCTCGTCGGCGGGTTCCGGCTCGGGCTCCGGTTCTGGTGGCGTGGTCGGTTCGATGTACCCCATCCCGAACGGGACGACGTGCTGTTCGACCGCATTGGTCGCCGTGGTGCGGCTCTTGGCCCGGTACGGCGAGGACGAATACGCGCCCTTGAACCGGATGAGTGTCTGCGTGTCCGGGCGGAGATACCCGTTGCCAGGGCTGTTCGGCAGCTCGTAGGCGTCCGGGACGCCGATGACGCTGCGGCTTTCCATCGCGGAGAACGTGCGCAGGCCGATCCGGTACGACAGGTGCGTCTCGACCTTGTGGATGCGGCCCTCGTCGAGCCGTTGCGACGCCAGCAGCAGGTGCACGCCGAGGCTGCGGCCGAGGCGGCCGATCATGGCGAACGTGTCGATGAATTCCGGCTTGCTGGAGAGCATTTCGGAGAACTCGTCGACCACGATGAACAGCGCGGGCATCGGCTCCAGCGGGACGCCCTGGGCGCGGGCCGCCTCGTAGTCCCGGCGGGACGCGTAGTTGCCCGCGGCGCGCAGGTACTCCTGGCGCCGGTTCAGCTCGCCCTCCAGCGCGTCCTGCATCCGGTCGACCAGTTCGAGTTCCTCGGCGAGGTTGGTGATCACGGCCGAGGTGTGCGGAAGCTGGTCGAAACCGAGGAAGGCCGCGCCACCCTTGAAGTCGACGAGGACGAAGTTGAGGTCCTCCGACGAATGAGTGGTGGCCAGCGCGAGGACCAGAGTGCGGAGCAGCTCGCTCTTTCCGGACCCGGTGGCGCCCACGCACAGCCCGTGCGGGCCCATCCCGTCCTCGGCGGCCTCCTTGATGTCCAGTTCCAGGGGGGTCCCGTTGGCGGCGATACCGATCGGCACCCGCAGCCGTCGCTTGGCGGTCATCCGTTCCCTGCGGTAGCGCGTCGGCTCGAAATGCGCGACGTCGCCGACGCCGAGCAGTCCGGCGAGTTCGTAGTCGCCTGCCATCGGCTCTTCGTCCTCGGAAACCTCGCCGACGCGGTACTTCGCCATCGTGCGCGCCAGCGCGGCGGCCCCCGTCTCGCTCAGCGAATCCGGGGTGCACAGCCGTTTCGTGTGCTGCCTGCCGAGCCGGTCGAAGGAAACCGTGCTCACCTGGTCCGGCTCGACGTCGAGGAACAGCACGCCCGGACGCTGGTGCCACGGCAGGCAGCCGGAGACGTCGAGCACCACCGTGTTGCGGTAACCCTCGTCCGCGACACGGTGATCGGCGGGGACGGACACCCCGTCGAGGAGGAGCACGACGAACGGCTCCGACGCGGTGATCGGCGTGTCCGCCTCGAACCGGGGCCGTCCGGTGAAGGCCGGGCCGCCGAGCAGGAGTTCGGCTTCGGTGACGGTCCCGGCGACCAGCCGCCGCGCGCCCGCGGCGTCCCTGCTCTCCGGATCCTGGTTGTGCGGCAGCCATTTCAGCCAGTTCCAGCGCTCGACCCGGTCGGCGTCGGCGCACAGTGCGATGCGGACTTCGCCGGGGGCGTGCGCGGTGGCGAGCTGGCCGAGCATCGCGCGGACGAGCCCCAGCACGGCGGTATCGTCGCCACTGAACTGGATCTGCCCGAACCCGCGCAGGTACACCGCGATCGGGGCGTTCGGCAGGCTGGAGTAGGCACGCAGGAAGCGGCGCAGCGCGTGCGCGGCGAGCGGTTCGAGGTCCTCGATCGGCTTGGTGTCCGGGGGAAGCAGCTTGAGCGCCGAGCGCTGCGTGCCGACGCCGATGCGGATCTCGCCGAAGTCGTCCTGCGCGGCGCGGCGTTCCCACAGCCGGTAGCCCAGCGCCAGCGACCACAGCGCGCGCGGGTCGGGGTGGATCCAGCGGGCCGCGCGCTGCTGCGCGGTCAGCGCGGTGCGGACGCGCTCGCGCAGCTGGGTCAGGTAGCGGATGTAGTCGCGGCGGTGACCGTGCAGCTTCTGCTTGTGCGTCACCGAGGAGCGCATTAGCTGCACGATGAGCATCCCCACCACCGAGAGCAGCATCATGCCGCCGCCGATGTAGGACATCAGGCCGGAGCCGGGGCGGACGAACATCATCACCATGGCCAGGGAGCCCAGCCCCATCGGTGCGTACATCAGCACCGAGCTGATCCCGCCGCCGGTGTCCTCCGGCACCGGGGGCGGCGGCTGGATCTCGATCTCGTCGCTGGACACGGCCGGTTTCGGCCGCCGTGCCCGGCGTGCGAACAGCACCGTGCTCAAAGGACGCTCTCCCTCGTGAGTGGACTTCCCCTTTTCCGCGCCGACCGGGCTTCGAGCGCCGTGACGACGGCCGCGCGGCGATAGGTTCCGGGCTGGTTCACGGTCTGAGATCCCTGGCAGGAAGGACCTGACACCAGATGGAAGAGCAGACACAGCATCGCACAACAACGTCGGCGAGGCTACGGTTCGTTCTCGGGAAGCAAGTCACCGAGGTGGCCCTGCCCACCGAGGCGACGCTGACCGATCTGCTGCCCGCGGTGCTGCCCCAGTTCGGCGGCGAATGGATCGAGCAGGGCGCCGACCACGAGGGCTGGGTGGTCCAGCGGGTCGGCGAGGAACCGCTGGACGAGGATCGCACGCTCGCCGAGCTCAACCTGCTCGACGGCGAAACGATCTACCTGCGGCCCCGTGCCGACCAGCTGGCGCCGATCGACTTCGACGACCTCGTCGCCGGGGTCGGCGAGCAGGTGCGGGAACACAGCGGTACGTGGAAACCACAGCACACCCGCTGGATGTTCCGGATCGGCGCGGTGTGCGCGTTCCTGCTCGGGCTGGTGGTGCTGCCCGGTGTGGGTTCGCCGGGCGCGCAGGCCGCGGTCGCGCTGTCGCTGGCGGTGCTGCTGCTCCCGGCGAGCGCGCTGATCGCGCGCGGGGTCGCGGACACCTACGCGGCCACCATTGTCGCGTTCGCCGCGGCTTGTTATGGCGCGCTCGGCGGGGTGCTGCTCGTCCGGATGCTCGCCCCGCTGGCCTCGACAGCGGTCGAGGCGACCGTCGCGCTCGCCGTGGCGTTGCTGGTGCTGAGCATCGGGGCGTTCCTCGTCGCCGATTCGGCGTTGCTGTTCGCCGGCGCCATCATGTTCGTCCTGGTGCTGGCACTGACCGGGCTCATCGCCTCGCTGGCGGACGTGAGCCTTCCGCAGGTGGCGGGACTCGGTCTCACGGCGGGCCTGATCATCGGCGTGTTCCTGCCCGCCACGGCCTTCCGGCTGTCCGGGCTGACCCTGCCGATGCTGCCGTCGGACAAGGACGAGCTCAGCGAGGACATCGATCCGGTGCCCGCCAAGATGATCGTGGAGCGCGGCGCGGTGACCGTCGGGTATTCGACGGCCCTGCACACCGGGCTCGGCGCCGCGTTCACCGTGCTGTTGCCGCTGCTCGTCTCGGGCGCCAGTGGCTGGGAAATGGTGTTGTCACTGGTGATCGCGCTCCTGCTGTTCCTGCGGAGCCGGCATCCGGCCGGCGTGGTGCAGCGGTGGGCGATCATCGTGCCCGCCGCGGCCGCCGTGATGGTGAACATCGGGCACTTCGCCGGTGAGCGGGCCGACCTGGCGAGGCTGCTCGCGGTCTGTGTGCCGGTGTTCGTGATCGGCGCGCTCATGCTGCTGGCCAGCAGGACGCTGCCGGGCAAGCGGCTGCGGCCGTACTGGGGCCGCGCGGTGGAGATCTTCGAGTCGATCACCGCCATCGCCGTCGTCCCGATTCTGTTGCAGGTACTGGGCGTGTACGCCTGGATGCGCGGATTGGCGGGCTGATGCAGTCCCGGCGAGATCAGGTACAGGCCTACTTCTACGTGGTGGGCAGGCTCGTGGCCGCCGTCGTGCACGGCAAGCCCGACGTGCTGCAGCCGCCGAACAAACGGCTCAACACCGGTGTCTTCCTCGGAGTCGTCGTCGGCGCGATCGCGATGGGGATTTTCGGCATTTACGGGGTTTTCGTGCCCGGCGGCAACACGTCGTGGCGCCAGCCGGGCGCGATCGTGATGAACGAGACGACCGGCGCGCGCTACATCTACCTCGAAGACCAGCTGCGTCCGGTGCTGAACTACTCCTCGGCACGGCTGGCGGCCGGGAAGTCCGGTACCGGCCAGGTCGTCTCGGTGGCCCAGAAATCGTTGTCCGGCACGCCGGTCGGGCAGCCGATCGGCATCGTCGGCGCGCCGGACGCGCTGCCCACCGCGCTCGACGACGGCCCGTGGACGGTGTGCGCGCAGCCGCCCGCTCCCGGTCCGCAGGGGCAGGGGCCGACCATCAGCCTCGTGCTCGGCCACCCGCTCCAGCAGACGCTGACCGACAGGCAGGCGCTGCTGGCGCGTACCCCGGACGGCACGAACTTCCTGATCTGGCGCGGAAAACGGCACCGGATCCCGAGCCGGACCGAGGCCGAGGCACTGGGCTACAGCCCGATCGCGCCGGTGCAGGCCACCGCGGCGTGGGTGAACGCCGTGCCCGCTGGACAGGACATCTCGGCGGCCGTGCCCGCCGACGTCGGCTCGCCCGGCCCGTCGATCGACGGGCACGCCAGCGTGGTCGGGCAGATCTACCAGGTGCGGAACCCGGCGATCGGCACCACTCAGCTCTATCTCATCCGCGCCGACGGCGTAGCGGCCTTGAGCCGCACCAGCGCGGCCCTGCTGATGGCCTCGCCGTCGATCAAGGCCGCGTACGGGGGCTCGGCCGTGGAACCGATCCCGGCCGGGCCGGGAGCGTTGTCCGGCGCGCCCGCTTCGACCAGTGGGCCCGACCTCGTCGGCTCCCTGCCGCCCGAACCGCCGCAGATCGTTTCTCCGCCACCGGATGTCATGGCCTGCGCGAACTTCTCGCCGCTCGGCACGGGCGAGCAGCAGGTCACCACCGGCCTGCTGTCCACTTCGGTCAGTGCCACGAAGGGGATGCCGGTGGGCGCGCACGCGGCCGGGATGACGGCGGACCGCGTGGTGATCCCTGCGGGCAGTGGTGTGCTGGCCGCCGAGCAACCCGCGCCGGGGGCGCCGCCGGGCACCGTCTATCTCATCACCGAAACGGGCACGAAGTATCCGTTGGCGAATGGTGACGTCGCGGGTGCGCTCGGTTACTCGGCGCAGTCCGCGGTGCGGATACCCGCGGAACTGCTGTCCCTGCTGCCGTCCGGACCGCTGCTCAGCATGGAAGGAGCATTGCGTGTCCAGTCGTGACCGGCGGTTCATGGGGGGAGTTCCGCCCCTTCGCCGCTCTCGGCCCTTGAGCGCCATGCTTCGCCCCGGCGAAATCTAACTTGAGACCTGTAGGCGTGTAGCCCGTACGGAACAGCAAGGAGACCTGATGTCGCACACGACAACAGTTGACAAGGGCAAGATCTTCGAGCAAGCGACCAAGCACGAGGAGTTCGCCCAGCAAATGGCGGCGGAACTCGACAAGCTTCTGGCCCACATCCAGCAGACGACGTCGTCCAGCCCGAGCGAGGCGACGAAGGCCCTCCACTACACGGCCGAGAACTGGATCGGGAACGTCAAGAAGACCGTTCTCGAACACGTGAACACCATGGCGACGAACATCCGCAACGAGGCGAACAACCAGACGGGTACGGACGAGGCCCTGGTCAAGCAGATCAACAGCGTCCAGATCGAGACCAACACCTTCCTCGGCGGAAAGTAACCCCGTCCCTTCGGGATCACCTGATCTTTCAGTACAAGGAGAAAGTTCATGATCAAGTACGACTACGCGGTGCTCGACGCCATGATCGACGCGATGAAGGCCCAGGCTCAGCGCATCATCGAAGAGACAGAGCAGCAGCGGAAACACGTCAACGAAATCATGGGGGATTGGCAGGGTAGCACCGCGGAGGCCTACAACAGCCTGTGCAACGACCTGGAGAGCGACCTCCGGGCGAACGCCGACATCCTGGAGCAGATGCGGGCCAAGATGCACAGCGGTGTGGACGAGATGCAGGTCGCGGACAAGAACGGCGCGAAGCACGTCTACCACTGACGCCGTCCTGCCGATGACGTTGTCCCGGAAGGGCACGGGCACCGGACGCTCTCCGTCCGGTGCCCTGTCCTCCTGTTCCGTCCCGTCAACCATTGTGGAGTGATGACATGAGCAGCACGAAGCTCGACACTGAGACCGTCAAGGCGTCGGCCGCCGCCCTCGGGCGGATCATGGATGACATGTCGGCCTTCAGCGCGTTGCGCGCGGACTGGCCCAAGCTCGGGAACTTCGACCTCGCCGCGCAGCTCGACGCGATCGTCGACGACCGGCGACGCGGCGTTCTCGCGCACGCGGACCAGCTGAAGACCGCGCTCGACGACATGGACAAGGCGCTGACGAAGATCGCGACCGAGATCCAGTCCATCGACGACGATGCCGCCGCGAAGATCAAGGCGGTGGTCACCGATCTGCGCGCCAGGGTTCGTGACGACCTCGGCACGCTGAAGCTGGCGTGAGGGGGTCATCGTGGCTCAGCAGACGAAATTCGACAAAGATGCGCTGGACAAAATCGCAAACGAAATTCGGGACATCCTCACCGGCAATGGTTTGACCGTCTTCGAGGACCTCAAGCCGCACTGGCCGAACGCGGGGAAGTTCGCGGTCGCGGTGTGGCTCGAGCAGATCATGGACGATCGGCGCAACGCCATCGTCGCGCACGCCAATCACCTGAACAAGGCGTTCGAACAAATGGCGAAGCACCTCCACACGGTCGCGAAGGACTTCGACAACGTGGACGGCGAGAACGCCAAGAAAATCAAGGCGATTCTCGACGAGGCCGAGAACTTCGCCAAGAAGGAAATGAAGGACTTCAACACCCAAGCCGAGCGGGACCAGGGTAACCGTGTCGGCGACGACGGCAAGGTCGGCGACGGCTACAGCGGCAACGTCAACAACCCGATCAAGGCAGGTGGTGACGGAAAAAAAGCGTGACGGACAACGGCGGAGACCACGGAAACGGGGACCACAAGGACGACAAGCCACCGGCAGACAAGCCGCCTGCCGACAAGCCCGCGGGCGACAACAACGGCAACAATGGCAACAGCGGTGACAAGAAGGGGAAGAACGGTGAGCCTGATTACAGCAGGGGAGGTGGGCACCAGAATCTCATCTAGGTGGTCGCCTGACCGGCCACGCCGCTACTGACTCTTTCTGTCCAGTGTGTAATCCGTGAAGCTGCCGAAAACCGGTTTCGGGTCAAGTTATCGACAAGGATGGGGAAATGGCCGACAGCAACGGGCCGGATATCGGCCGGTACGCTCCGGATGCACCGGCGTTCAACGTGTCGCAGTACGACACGCTTCCGAAGCTCCTCAACTACACCGGCGGTCTGCTCGACCGGATCGACCACGACCGTGAGTGGTACATCATGGACGGTCTGGTCCAGGCGGCCACGAAGAAGCTGGGTGAGGTGAACGACGCGTTCTCCGCGCAGCTCAACAAGGCGAACGAGATGCTCAAGGGGGAGGCGGGGGACGCCTTCTACAAATGGGGCCACGACCTGTGGGCCAAGAGCGACGCTCTCTACAACCAGTTGAACAACCTGCGGTATCACGACGCCATCGGGAACACCGGCCATGCCATCCGGGCGTTCTACGACAACTGGTGGCACGCGGTCGAAGCCCGGGACGACAAGATCAAGCAGGGCACCCGGGACATTCGTAATGCCGCGTACGCGGCCGCTGAGCAGGCGACCACGGTCGACGATGTCGATGCGATCACCAAGACCGCGCAGAACGCGTTGGATCTTCTCAAGAAGAACAGCGACGATAGTCTTGTCAAGGAACTTCAAGGCTACCTGACGGGGCTGATCTCGCAGTA
>NZ_JBHYIQ010000018.1:0-91346 GCF_042739895.1 Amycolatopsis sp. NPDC059021 | reverse complement strand
ACCGCGCAGAACGCGTTGGATCTTCTCAAGAAGAACAGCGACGATAGTCTTGTCAAGGAACTTCAAGGCTACCTGACGGGGCTGATCTCGCAGTACGTGAGCCGCGGCAAGGACATGGCGCCGCTGGACATCGCTGGTGGGTACGAGTTCGACGCGGCGGCCGCCCTCGCGAACAGGACAGACAAGGACAAAGACAAAGACAAGGACAAAGACAAAGACAAAGGCAGCGGCGGCAACAACAACGGTAACGGCAACAACAACGACAAGGACAAGGACAAGGACAAAGATAAAGACAAAGACAAAGACAAGAACAACGATACCGGCGGCTCAGGCGGCGGTTCGGGTAATGGTTCGGGTGACAAGGACAAGAAGCTTTCCACCGGCGATCCGTTCAAGGCCGCGAAATCGGATGTCCCCAATCTCGGGGGGCAGAGCACGCCCGTGGGTGGCGGTGGCGGTGACACCGGCGGCGGCTCGGGCAAGGGCGGTGGCGGCGACCAAGGGGTGCTGGACAAGGCGAAGAAGGCCGCGGGCGACGCGATCGACGGCGTGAAGAAGCCCGGTGACAGTCCGGAAACCAAAGACGCGCTGGACAAAGCGAAGAAGGCCGCGCAGGACGCGATCGGTGGCGTCGGTGGCGACACCGGCGGCGGTGGCACGGGTAAGGGCGGCGGTGGTGACCAGGGGCTGCTGGACAAGGCGAAGGACGCTGCGGGCAAGGCGATCGACGGCGTCAAGAACCCGAACGACAGCCAGGCCACCAAGGACGCGCTCGACAAGGCGAAGAAGGCCGCGCAGGACGCCATCGGCGGTATCGGTGGCGAGGGTGACAAGAGCGGCAAAGGCGACATCCCCACCACCTCGGGCGGCCCGGGTGGTACCGGGAACAACAAGGCGCTCGACGACGCCAAGAAGGCCGCCAAGGACGCGATCGACGGCGTCAAGGACAAGTACAAGGACGACCCCAAGGCCAAGGACGCCCTCGACAAGGCGGAGAAGGCCGTCGACAAGGCCATCGGCGACCTCGATCCCAAGCACGCCAAGGAACTCGGCGACGCCAAGGACAAGGCCCTCAAGTCGATCGACGACGTCAAGGACCACCAGAAGGACCCGGCTGTCAAGGACGCGCTGGAGAAGGCGAAGAAGGCCGTCGGGGACGCCATCAACGACGTCAAGCCGGGCGAGGACGGCCTGAAGCACGCGCGTGAAGCCGCCGACAAGGCGCTCAACGACGCGATGAAGGACGCCGACCCGAAGACGAAGGCGGCGCTGGAAGACGCGAAGAAGGCTCTCGACAAGTCCTTCGACGACGCCCAGGCCAAGCACGACGGGCCGTTCGGCGATCTCAAGCACAAATCGATGGACGCGATCGACAAGATCGACGGACAGCACAAGGACAACCCCGCGGTCCATGACGCGCTGGAGAAGGCGAAGGACGCCGTCGCCAAGGCGGTCGATCCGGGGAACGTCAAGGGTTTCGCCAGCCACGACGCGCAGCCGGCGGCGGACAAGGCCCTCGACGAGCTGATCAAGAACACCACCGACCCGGAAGCCAAGCGCGCTCTGGAAGACGCGAAGAAGGCGATCGACGACGTCCTGCCCGACGCGCCCGGATCACAGGACAAGCACCTGCTCGACAACTCCAAGAGCGCGGCGAACAAGGCGTTCGACGACCTCATGAAGGACGCCGACCCGGAGACCAGGAAGGTGCTGGAGGACGCGCGGAACGCGGTCGGCAAATCCCTCGACGGCGTTCACACGTCCCCGCTCGACGGGACCACGCACAATGTGCCGAAGCTCGACGGTTCGTCGAAGGACTTCCTGTCCGGCGGCGGCAGCGGCGGCACGGGCGGCGGAAGCCACGGCGGTGGTGGCGGTGGGGGTGTGAACCTCCCGACCAGTTCGGACGGGCCGGGTGGCGGCGGACAACGAGCCCAGTTCGACACCGATGTCGCCGGGCAGCGCGGCTACACCCAGCCGGGCACCAACGCGGCCAGGATGCCGAACACCGTGAGCGCGGTCTCGGGCGGACCGGGTGGTCAGGTCGTCAACCCCCAGCAGGGGATGCCGATGGGCGGCATGCCCATGGGCGGCGGCATGGGCGGCATGGGCGGTGGTGGTCAGCAGAACAACCAGCGCGAGCCGCAGATCTGGCTGCAGGCCGACAAGAACGCCTGGACCGACGACCCGGAAGCGCAGGACGAAACCGTCCTGGGCAGGAAGAAGTAGGTCATGCCCGACGGCGCTCCCGGCAATCCGCCACCGAACCCGGACGATCCGGTACTGAAGCAGCTGAACTTCGACCAGATCGCGCAGCTGGTCAACGAGGTCAGTCCCGACGTCTTCTACCAGCGGGCCGAAGCCTTCGACCGCGCGGCGGCGCGGCTGCAGGACGCGGTCGAGCAGATCCGGCGTCAGCTGAACATCGTGCGGGAGGCGTGGACCGGTGGCGGCGCGGAGGACTTCGACGCGCTCGCCAAGGAGGTGACCGGCCGGGTCAGCGGCGTCGTGCAGGTCATGCGCAGTCCCGGATACGGCGTGGTGCTCCGCGCCGCGGGTGACACGCTCGCCGCCCACCAGCGGCGGATGCGGGACCTCCAGGGCCAGAAGACCGAGCAGGAGAGCAAACCGCCCGCTCCCGGTGCCCCACCGCCCGAGGAGACCGCGCGCGTGCACAACGACTCCGCCAAGCAGGTCCTGCTCGATCTGCGGACCGCCTACTGGGACGTCGGCAACCAGCTGCCCGTGCTGTCCTATAAGGACACTCGGATCGGCACCGACGCGAACGGGAACGCGACCGGGAAGGGCGGTGGCGACGGACAGGGCACTGGGCCGGGGAGCCACCATCGGCCGCTGGTCACCGACGTCGCCCTGATCGCGCCCGGAGGTGTCGGCGGCGGCCACCCCCACGACGGCCGCGGCGGTCCGGTGCAGGTGAAGTCGCACCGGCCGGGGGAGCAGGACTACGACCCGGCGCGCGTCGACAAGCCTTGGCGGACGGCGGGGCCGGAGCAGCAGCCGGTGGACACGAGGCCGTTGCAGGGGACGAATCCGGTCTTCACGCAGCCCGCCCCCGGCCCGTGGCACACGTTTCCCGTCGGGGCGCCGGGCCCGGTGGCCGGGCGGTCAGCTCCCCAGGGGCCGAACCGCGAGCGGGACCACGAACGGGACGTGTTCGCGCCGCCGGTGCTGGGCAAACCGGAGCGGGACCAGAAGCACTGCCCGCCCAAGGAACACCGTCCGGACAAGAAAAAGCGCACGAACGAACCCGAGAAGATCATCACCGAGCACGTCACCCATCCGGTCGTCTCGAAGCCCGACTTCGACGCGCCGGAGAACAGCCCGGTCGACACCGATCCGGTTCCCCGCAAGAAGACCGACGTCGTGCCGACGTCGATCGACTCGCCGAAGGGCACGCCGGCACCCGTCAAGACCGTGCCGGTCGAGGTGTCCAAGGTCGTCACCTCGACCGGGGATCCGGTGTCCGTCACCACTCCGCCGGCGCCGGTCATCAGCCAGCCCGCGCCGGTCGCCACTCAGCCCGCGCCGGTCAGCGTCCCGCTCGCACCGGCCACCGGCCAGGCTCCGCCGTCCGTGCACACCAAGGCGGTCCAGGTCACCGGAATGGACGGTCAGGTGCCCCCGCCCGCCACACAGCACGCCTCCTTCGGGGTGGGCGGCGGCGGTGCCTCCGGCGGTTCCGCGTCCGGGACGTTCAAGCCGGAGGATCGCGGGATGTTCACCCCGGGCAGCGGCGAGACGGGTTCGTTCCAGGGGCTGGACCCGTCCGCCGTTCCGCCGCCGCACGCTCCGGCGCCGAAACCGGGCCATAGTCCCGTCGACCCGATGACGTCGCAGTCCGGTGGCATGCCGATGTCGCCGATGATGATGGGCGGTATGGCCGGGATGGGCGGCCAGGGCGGGCAGCAGAACAGCCGCATGGCGGCGATGCCTGCCGAGCCGAGACCCGACGCCTGGCCGCCGGGCGGCGGCGCGTCCGGCACGTTGGGCCGCCGCGAGCCGGAACAGCACGAGACGCGCGAGCTGGCCGATGGTGAGGCACAGGCCCAGCTCACCGAGAAGTTCGCCGAACTGGACCGGCTACTGGAACGAGGGAAATGAACATGACCGACTGGAACTCCATGGATCCCAACCAGGTCGCCGAGGACGCGTGGGCGACGCTGGAGAAGGAGAAGCAGAAGCTCGCCGAACTCGGCAAGCACTGGGACGAGGCGACCACGACCGTGCGTGCCAAGGACCAGTCGCTCGAGATGAAGTTCGACGGGCGCGGCGAGCTGACCGACCTGACCTTCAACACCTCGAAGTACCGGTCGATGGCGCCTGCCGAGTTGGCCAGTGTCATCGTCGAAACCCTGCGGAAGGGCCGTGCCGAGTCCCAGCAGAAGGTTTCGGAACTGATGGGGACGGCGGCTGTCCCCGGGCTGGATCTGGATGGTTTGACCAGCGGGAAGGTCCGTCCGGACGAGATGATCAACTCGCTGATGGGGCCGATGCTCGAAACCCTGAGCGGGTTCGGTCTCGACATCCAGCCGCCGAAGCCGGAGAACCACAAGCGGGAGGCTCGCGAGAATGGCTGACGATTTCTTTCTCGACGAATCGGTGTACGACGGGGTCATGACGGACCTCCAGAACGTCGGGCACAAGATCGGCGCCAGTCACAAGGCCCTGTCGGATGTGCTGCTGGAATACGACGGCGCGTGGGGCAACGACGATATCGGGAAGGCGTTCGCGCAGAAGTACTTCGGGGAGGACGGCAACGGTGCGCGCGCGGATCTCGTGGCGCTCGGCGGTGTCGAGGACAACCTGGTCGAATCCGGTGACGTGGGGAAAAAGAATGCGAGGCTCTTCGCCTCGGTCGACAACGACACCGCCGTGAAGATCGACAAGACGCCGCCGAAAAAATAGGTATCCGATAGTCGCGTGCTAGCGGCCAGTCAAGTCGGTGCACCGGGAATCGCTGTGTAGCCATGGGAAGGAGGTGAAAAGTTAATGGTTCGCGATGTTTCCGGTGCTGGTGGGCGTGTGGCTGGGTATGGTACGGGCGCTGGTGATGGTGGTGGGGGTGGTTCGACCCAGTTGCCGCCCGAGTTGCAGAAGTTTTTCAAGGTTACGTGTGGTTTGACGTGGCCTGAGGGTAATGAGCAGGGTCTGTGGACGATGGCGGCGGCGTGGAAGAAGTTCGCCGAAAATCTGGATGAGCGGATCGCTGAGCTGAGGGGGGTGTTGTCGCGGATTCCTGATGGGATGCGCGGTAAGACCGCTGATGGGACGGCGGAGTGGCTGAAGAAGCAGATCAAGGCTCTTGAGGAGAACGCGGCAAGGGCTCGCAAGTACTCGAGTGCGTGCCGGAACACCGGCGCGGATATCGAGAAGGGCAAGGTGATGTTGATCATCATGGCCCTCATGTTCCTGGCCATGGTGATCTCGCTTATTTCATCGCTGATCGGGGCTCTTTTCGCTCCTGCGGTCATCGCGTCGGCGAGGGCGATTTTGGCGGCGATCCTGCGGGCGCTGTTCACGAGTGTTCTGGTGAACGCCGCGAAGTATGCGGTGGGTAACGCCGCGTTCATGGAGTTCCTTGATGTGAGTATCCAGGGGATTCAGAAGCTGCAGGGTGAGAACAGTGATTTCGGTGGCCGGGACGATTGGGATCTGGATTCGCTGAAGAACTCCGCCATCGCCGGTGCCATCGGTGGTGCCGGGTTCGGTGCCGTCCGCGGTCTCGGCAAGGGGCTCGCCGGTGGCGGGAAGGGCTTCCTCGGCGGTCCGAAGAGCGGGATCGGCGGGAAAGGCGGCGGTCCTGGCGCGAAGGGGCCGCTGGGCGAGAAAGGGCCGGGCGAGAAGGTCGCGCCTGGTGAGCGGGGCGGGAGCGGTGGAAAGGGCGGTGCCGGCGAGAAGGGCGGCCCAGGCGAGAGGGGTGGCCCAGGCGAGAAGGCCCCGGTCAGTGAGAAGGGCGGTGCTGGCGAGAAAGCCCCGGTCAGCGAAAAGGGCGGTGCTGGCGAGAAGCCTCCGGTCAACGAGAAGGGCAGTACTGGCGAGAAACCTCCGGCGTACGAGGGTGGTGGTTCCGGGAAGGCGGGGCCGGAACCGCACACCAAGCTGTCGGTCCTGGAGCAGCTCGGGTACGCGGGTGCCCAGGTCCTGATGACCATGCCGATCAACATGCTGGTGAACAAGATCACCGGCGGGCACGAGGAGCTCTGGGCCGGGATGCTCGGCGCCGCCGGGCCGTTCCATGAGACCAAGGGGTGGTCGGCGAAGATCGATGCCGGAGCCGAGAATCTCTTCACGAAGCTCGCTCCCGGGCTGGACTCGAAGCTCGATCGGCTCGCGTTCGGCGGTGACGGTGATCGGCGTTCGGGTGGGGGCGGGTCACTGGGCGACGCCGTCAAGGACGGCAATGCGTCGGGCAATCGCAATTCCTCCACTGAAGGATCTGCCGGCAAGGATTCATCGGGCAGCCGTAGCTCGTCCGGTGAGGGTTCTTCCGCGAAGGATGTGCCGAACAATCGCACCTCCGATGGCGAGGGCTCGACTACGAAGGATGCGTCGGGCGATCGCACTTCCCCGGGTGAGGGCTCGGCTGGAAAGGATTCGTCGAGTCGGCGCGATTCCTCCAGTGAGAATTCTTCTGATGGCGATTCGTCGAGGCGGCCCAGCGTTTTCAGTGAGGACCCGTCCACCAGTGAGTCGTCGAGCCGCCGTACTTCCTTCAGTGAGGATTCGTCCGATAACGGCTCGGTGCACAAGCAGGACGTCAACACCGGAAAATCGCCGCTGGGCGCCATCTTCACCCAGGACAAGCAGCCGTCCGTCGTCACCAGTTCCGACGGCCACCGCGGTGGCTCCGAGGGGCAGGGCGATCGTTCCGGCGGCAAATCGGGTGGTCCGGTCACGTCGTCGTCCTCGCCGGAATCGCACGCGCCGTCCAAGGCGACTACCGACTTCATCAGGGGAACCTCGGACGGCGGAGCCGAGCACCCGGCGAATGTGCAGATTTCGCCCCAGGGTGGAGAGCATCGGGTAACGCCGCAGGGCGACTCGGCCACCCCGCCGCGGGATCCGCAGCCGAACCAACGGCCGAACGTCCAGGAGCCAGGTTCCGGCTCGCATCAGCGGGACTCGTCTCAGGCGGGCCCGCAGCCGAACACCCAGTCCCGGTCGGGCACGCCGCAGCCGGGCACATCGAAGCCGAACACCGGCTCGGAGGGACCGCGCTCGGAGGCGCCGCCCGCCGCCAAGCAGCCGGACACGGTGGCGCGTGGTCCGCAGCCGAACACGCATTCCCAGCCCGAGACGCGGCAGACCGCTGCCGCCGAGGGCGGCCCCCGCGAGTCCCGGCCCCATCCCCCCACACCGCCTGATCCTTCCCGGCAGCGGCCGGACCTGTCGGGTGACTCGGATGTGCGGCGGGCGAAGGACGAGGTGGCCGGTCCGAAGCCGGGTGAGGAGAGCAGGCCGGAGTCTCGCAAGCCGGTGAACCCGGTGCGGGACGAGTCCGGTCCGGCGTCGCGTGCCGACAAGTCCGCGACCGATTCTCACCGCGATGGCCAGGAGCCCGGTCGTGACGTCCGCACGCACGATCAGGGATCCCGCTCGGACAAGCCGTTGCCGGAGAAGCCGCTTCCGGAAAAGCCGTTGCCGGAGAAGCCGCTTCCGGAAAAGCCGCTGCCCGAGAAGCCGTCCGCGGAAAAGCCGGTCGATCCGGCCGCGGCGGACAAGCCGGGTGCCAAGGGAGAGCAGCCGAAGCCGCGGGACCCCGGTCAGGTTTCCGACGCCGGAAACTCCAAGCAGGGTCCGGCGCGACCGTCCACGGAGAGCGGGGACGCGGGCAGGCATGGGCAGCGGTCGGGTGGTGGGTCGGAGGCCTCCGCGCGTCCGGGGACGAGCAGCCCCGGCCCGCATACCCCGGGGTCACGCGTCGACGGCGTTGGGGAGTCGAAGCACGGTGGCCGGAACGACCAGCCTGAGCCGCAGCGTGACAAGCACGAGCAAGTCGGCCTGGTGCCGGTGCTGGCCGATCCCGAGCACGCAACGGTGCCGGACCGGCCGGGCTTCTCACACGATTCGGGTGGGCCCGGGGATGGTTCGCACTCGCGGACCATCGGAAAGATGCCGTGGAAGCGTGACGACCGCGGCTGGTACGTGACGGAACGGGGCGGTTCGTTCAGCCACGAACCGGAAGGTGCGGGCAAGCGGTTCACCGCTGATCTGCCAGCGGGCACGAAGCTCAAGATCGATGCCAAGGATGAGCCCAGGTTCCTCGTGCTGCCCGACGGGACGGGCTACGACCGTGGGCCGGGCGGGGATTGGTCGCGCCTGCGGACGAACCGGGACAAGGAACTCGTCGTCAGGAAGATGTATTTCAAGGACGAGATCCCTCTTGCCGACGGGACTCGCAAGAAGTTGCCTCGCGGGACCGAGTACGTCGTGGACAAGGGGGCGGGTGACGGCGAGGTAAGGAAGGTGTTGTATCGGACCAAGGGTGCGAAGGGTGGGGATGGCGACAGTTATCTGCTCGGTCCCGACGGGAAATATGAACTTCTGCCGGATGGTGGTTCGAAGGTCGCTTTCGAGGCGTGGTTGGCGGCGGCGAATTTGCGGCATGAGACGGCGCGGAAGATGTACGATCTCGCCGACCGGTACAACCATCCCGACCCGGATAAACGGCTCGGCGAAAAGTCCTGGGGGCAATTGCAGGAGATGGGGCGGTCGACTGATCCGGATGAGCGGTTCGCGGGAGTTTATGAGGGGGCGCACAAGCACAGCGGTAAGTTGGGGCGCTGGACCCAGGTGGAAGGTGCCGACCAGCTGCGCGGTGCGGCTGGTCGTCGGCGCGCCAAGCATGTCAGGATGAGGGCCGGTGAGGGTAAGACGCTGATGTTCCTGCTCGCTTCCATGTTGGAAGCGCTCGAGCCGGATGTGGACGCGGTCCACCTGTTGAGTAGTAACAACTATCTCGCGAAGCGTGATTACAAGGAACACCGGAATATCCTCAGGAAGCTGGATTTCGACCTGCACTGGATCAACTCCGACAGGCCGCCGCCGGTGGCGGCCAAGGGGAGGCCGACGATCTATATCGGTTCCAAGAACGAGGCGGCGTTCCATGTGTTGAAGACGGGTGGGCACAAGTATGGCAGGTTGCCTGGTCAGTCGCATGATCGGTCGAAGCGGATCACCGGTTTTGGGGATGAGATAGACGCGTGGATTCTTGCGATTCCTCAGTGGCTGCTGTCGTTGACGGGGGGTAAGCAGGCCTCGCCGGAAGCCGCGGGGATGGTCTTGTGGGCAAAGGACTTCCTTGACAGCCACCTGTCCACCGACGGGCGTCCGGACGCCCCGCTGACCAAGAAGGACTTCGGTCACGTGGACGACCTCGGGCCGGAGCGATCCGCCCTCACCCCGGAAGGACGGGCCAAGGTCGAGAAGTTGCTGGGCCGGCCGCTGGGTGAGGACGAGGAGATCCGGATCAACAACGCGGCGAGTCCGGTGCTGGGGGACATGGAGTTCAAGAAGGATTACTTGATCGAGAAGCGGAAGCGTCGTATCGCCATTCTGGGTGATGATGGGGATCCGATGACGGATCCGCGAACGGGGAGTGAAAGCCGGTGGACCGGGGGGCTGGCGCAGGCGTATGAGGCGTATCACGATCTGCCGATCCGTGCCGACTCGGATGAGTCGAACAGCAAGGTGCTGACCGCCGCGGACTTCTTTCCTCTGTATACGAAGTTCACCGGTGCGTCTGGGACGTTGGAAAAAGGTATGATCCCGCATCTCGAGAAAATCAATCTTCCAGGGGATGTGGAGGATATTCCGACCTATTACGAGGATCGTTCACGTGAGAACACTACGGTGGTGTACCTGCCCAACCTGCAGGCTAAGTTCGATTTTGTGAACAAGCGGATCCATGAGCTGCAGAGTGGTGAGAACAAGAGGCCGATGCTGATCGCTTCGCATAACAACGCGAAGGTCGAAGAGCTTTCCAGGTACTTGAAGGACAACCCGATCGACGGGAAGGTATTCGAACATCGGGTCACTGATGGGGATTGGCTGATCAATCAGCGGAAGAAGCGTTACGAGAACCTTGAGAAGGTCGTCAAGAAGGCGAACAAGAGCAGCAGTGTCGATATCGGGAATGCGATAACGGGTCGCGGTGCGGACTGGTCGGACGCGGGGGCATCGGGTGGCCGGGAGGTGATCAATCTGGAGCCGTCCAGGGTGCATCCCGCGAATGACGATCAGGTGGCCAACCGGACGCAGCGTAGTGGCAATGACGGCAGTGTCATTATCCTCGTGTCACCCGAGGACGAGGCTGTTCGCAGGACGGCCGGTGCTGGAACAAAGTTCGACATCATCGAGTATGTCGATTCTTTCGACGAATACCGGAAGAACCCTGCGGATAAGGTGCTCAAGGCGATCGAGTCGGCCAAGGAGGGCTTGAAGGAAGGCGCGTATGATCTCTTCAAGAAACTTGGCGACGATACCCGCCGTCATTTCGCCTTGCGCAGGTTGCTGGGGACCCCGCCCGCCCACGAGGGCAGTGACTCCGACACGGACA
This sequence comes from Amycolatopsis sp. NPDC059021, assembly GCF_042739895.1. Lineage (NCBI taxonomy): Bacteria > Bacillati > Actinomycetota > Actinomycetes > Pseudonocardiales > Pseudonocardiaceae > Amycolatopsis > Amycolatopsis sp. NPDC059021. The sequence continues at coordinate 80,767 of NZ_JBHYIQ010000018.1, read as the reverse complement.
ACGAGGCCGCCGACCGCACCGGCGAAGGTCACGGCTCGAAGAACGACGCCCTGGCCTCGAAAAACGACAATGTTCAGCGTGGCCAGGACGAGGTCAAGGCCGGGAACGACGAGCGCGGCGGCGATCGCGATGCGGAGAAGCAGCCGCGTGGCGAGGACGTCTCGCACGACGGGCGGAAGCGTGCGGGACGGGACGAATCGCGGCGTTCCGAGCAGAGCGAGGACCGCTCGGACTGGCCGCGGGTGGCCACTCCGGAGCACCTGGACCGGATCCGCCGCGAGATCGACAAGGTCATGGCGTTCCGTCATCCCGACCAGGCGGCCTCGCGCGGTCCCGCCACGATCGACCAGGCCCGCGCGGCCTATGGGCACTGGCGCGGCGCGGACGGGCACCTCGGCGACACCGCCGACCAGGCCTTCAACGCGGCGGACTACCTCGAGAAGAACGGCCTGCTGGATACCCCGGCTCCGGTCGACGAGGACGCGACCGGCGAGAACACGTCCGGCGACGCGAAGACCTCCGGCCACACCGGATCGTCCACACAACAGAAGGACGACACCCCGGAACGGACGGGTGACGATTCCCGGCCGGACCACGACGAGTCCGAGACGGGCCGCGACGAGCGCGGCGGTGACCGCGATGAAGAGAAGCAGCCGCGCGACAATGAGCGCGGCGAGGACGTCTCGCGCGACGAGCGGGATTCCGGGCGCCGGTCGGACGAATCACAGCGGCCTGTGCTCGGCGAAGACGGCACGAGCTGGCCGCGGGCAGGCGAGCCGGAGCACCTTGAGCGGATCCGCCGCCAGCTCGACGAGATCGCGTCGATCGCCGATCCCGAGCATGTGCGGAAGAACGGGCCCGCCACACCGGAACAGGCCCGCGCGGCTTACGAGCACTGGCTGAACGCGGAGGGGCCGAACAACCCGGGCACCGACGACCCCGCCTACGACGCGGCCTCGCACGCCCTGTGGAACAACCTCCTGCCGCCGAACACCTCCTCGCCGACCGGTCAGGACGCGGCCAAGCCGGGGCCGGCCCCCGCGGTACGCGACAACACGCCGGACAACACGAAGGCTGCCAACGTCGCCAAGCTGTCGGCGTTCCTGTCCGAGACCGGGCAGCCCGGCCAGGTCGACGTGCGGACCGAAGCGAAGCCGGACGGCACGGAGCAGCTGACCAGCGCTCGGCCCAACGCGCCGCCCGCCGAGAAGAGCGAAGCCGCGTCCAAGGCCGCGAATCCCGGCTCGCCGGTGCGCGCGCAGCGCGGCGTCAGCACCTCGTCGTCCGCGCCGCGGACGAGGTCCGCGGACGAGGAGGTCTTCGGGCCCTTGCGGTTGCGCGGCCCACGTGAGCGTGGTGACAGGGGCGGCAGGCCCGGCGCGCGGCCGTCCGGACGGGAGGAGCCGCCCGCGGAGCTGGCCGGGCCCCAGGTGGAGTCCATCCGGTCCGCGATGCGGAAGCTGGACTACGCACCGAAACCCGTTACCACCGACGATGCGCGTGAAGCCTACGAGCGGTGGCGGGAACTGGGGCGGCCGATGCCGAATGCCCAGCGTCTGGGTGTCGAGGTGGCCTGGAACGAAGCCGGGTTGAAGCCCGGCCTGCTCGGTGGGGCAGGGGGGCTCGAAAGCGAACTGCACAGCTTCGGCGTGTTGCTGCCGAAGGGTTTCCCGGACGTGCGTTCGGTGGGGTCCATCGTCGAGACCCCGGAACTGTCCATTGTGGTGGACAAGGGTATCCATGACCGGACCGTGCTGGAGGTCGTGGTCAAGCCGTTCGCGATCCTGCCCGGCGACGAGGGGCGCCCGTCCGTCTCCCAGGTCTTCGCGAGGTTGCACGACATCCTGACCCGCCTTGTCGAGGCCAAGGACAAGGCCCGGTTGGAGAACGTCTTCCCCCGGGACGCGGGTTACGACGTGGATCCCGACTACGACAGCCTCCAACTGCAAAAGTACGAAGGGCACGAAGAGCCGAAGCTCTACGTGCACTACTCGGGCGGCATCCCGACCGCCGGCTTGCCGAAGGTGCTCGACTACCTCCGCGGCACCATGCGCCACGAGGGGGTCTCGAGGGCGGCCAAGGAACACCTCGACGACGCCGTGCGCATCGGTGACGGAGTGGCGCACAAGGCCGCGGAGGAGGAAACGCTTTCGCCCGCGGACCGGGCCGCGCTCAAGGCGTTCGTCGCGATCACCTACACCCAGTTCGCGGCGATCGTGGAGAAGTCGCTGGCCGGCGGGCTCGCGAAGAACTACTCCGCGCTCGGCTCGCGGACCGACCTGCACCAGGCCAGGGCGCGCCAGAGCGAGGCGGTGCAGACCTACCTCGACGAGCATCGCGGTGAACTGGCCGAGCGGTTCACCGCCGAGTTCCGCAGCAGGATGCGGTCGGACGCGCAGCTCGATGATCTACTGCAAAGGCCCATCCCGGCACCCACGGTGGGAGAACCGGCCAACGGGCACACGATGGGCCAGTACCTGGTTTCGGCGTTCGCCAAGAACCCCGCCCACCGGGTGGACCAGAAGACGTCCATGCGGATCCAGACCACCTTGCCGGACTTCGACACCAACCCGGACGAGAACGGCGTGCCGCGGCACGACCTGCCCTTGTGGGTCTTCGAGTTCCGCTTGCAGGGCTCGACGAAGGAGACGCTGAGCAGCCTCTATGACACCTACGTCGGCTTCGAAGACGCGATGCGGGACGGCTACGCGTCGGCGCTCGAGCTCGACGGCAGGCACGACGAGGCAGCGCGGGTGCGCGAGGAGATACCGGAACACCGGCAGAACAACCTGGGAGAGCGGCTGGCGAGGCTGGGCTTCGGGCTCGGTGGTCGTCCCGAGGCGTCTTCGGTGGCGGAGAGCCATCAGCCTTCATCGCAGGGGGAGCGTGTCTACCGTTATGACGACGGAACGGTCAAGGCGATCGCCTACCCGAGCAGGACGGGTGACCTGGCGGCGGCCAACCAGCTTGCCGAGCAGATGCAGACGAGCGGACTGCCGGGCCATTGGCGCGTCAACCCGGAGACCGGTGAGAGGGAGCATGTGCCCCGGATCTGGCCGAGCCGTGCGCTGCTGACGGACTTCCACGCGAGCGGGAGTGCCACGGAGACGGCTGAACGCGTTTGGAAGGGTCTGCGGGACGTGGGGGAGAGCGGTGCCCGGCCGTTGATCCTGTTCAGCTGCGCGACCCCGGATTCGCCCTATCTCCACGAGTTCACCAGGAAACTGCGGGCACTCGGTCAGCGTGGCGAGATGTACGTGCCGACACGGCGCGCGGCCACCGACGGGATGGGCCGGCCGGTCGTGACCGAGGGCGGCACGTTCGCGGCATGGAGCGCGGTCTCGCGGGTGCGGCCGGAGGACACCGGGGGGTTGCCCGCCAACACCCCGAGGCGCAGGGATCGCCTGGTGGGCAAGCTGAAAGCAGGCCTCAAACTTGGCCAGGAGTCGTCGTCTTCCCCAGCACGGCCGCGGGACGAGGACGTGTTCGGCGAGTTGCGGCGGCGGAGCCCCGACGACGAGTCCGTTGCTCCGGGTGTGGTGTTGGTGTCGGGTGTGGAGTTGGATGAGCTGCACTCCGCTGTGGTGGGGTGGCGTCCTGCCGAGAATGGTTCTGGTCCGCGGACGTTGCTGGAGTTCCTCCGAGAGCGGCAGCGTGAAGGAAAGCTGGGCTCGTATGCCTTGAACAAAGTGGGGAGAGCTTTCCCGGAGCCGGTGCAGGCATGGCTGCAAGAGTGGGTGCTGGGGCTGTTCGGGAAGCCCAACCTCCTAACCGGCCAGCCTTACGTCTTTCGGGAGGTGGCGGAGCTTTCGGGTGGCATGCTCAGTGATCGTGCCGTGGCCCGGTTGTGGCCGGAGGGCTTGGTGCTGGTGTCGGGTGCTGCGTTCGCTGAGTTGCGTTCTGCCGTGGTGGGGTGGCGTCCTGCCGAGGATGGTTCTGGTCCGCGGACGTTGCTGGAGTTCCTCCGAGAGCGGCAGCAGCGTGAAGGAAAGCTGGGACCACATGCCTTGAACCGCGTGAGGACATCGTACCGGGAGCCGGTACAGGAGTGGTTGCGTGACTGGGTACTCGGGTTACGCGGCGTGCGCGTTCCCGGCACCCGCCGGCTTTACAGTCCTCGGGAGGCGTCGGAGCTTTCGGGTGGCATGGTCAGCGATCGCGCCGTGGCCCGTTGGTGGCGGGAGGGCTTGGTGCTGGTGTCGGGTGATGCGTTCGCTGAGTTGCGTTCTGCCGTGGTGGGGTGGCGTCCTGCCGAGGATGGTTCTGGTCCGCGGACGTTGCTGGAGTTCCTCGAACGGCAGCAGCGTGCCGGAAAGCTGGGACCACATGCCTTGAGCCGTGCGGGGAGATCTTTCCCGCAGCCGGTACGAGAGTGGCTGCGCGACTGGGTACGCGGGTTGTACCTGGTGCGCGTTCCCGGCACCCGTCGGCTTTACAGTCCTCCGGAGGTGTCAAGGCTTTCGGGGCCTGAGGAATCTCCCATGGTCCTCCCGGCGAGAGTGCTCGGTTGGTGGCCCAAGAAGACAGGTGCCGACGGTTTCGATATGGGCAAGAATTCGTTCAACGTCGTGGAGGGCCGTGTACTTATCAATGAGGTCGTTGAGGAGAACCTGGTTCGTTTTGGGAGGTCGCTTGGGGACTGGATAGCGGCGAGGCTCGGCGCTCTTGACGGCGGTGCGGCCGCTTTCGATATTCGTGTTCAAGTGAGGTTCGATGAGTCTGTTTACCCTCGTAAACAATTTGGGGCTATCGATGGGGAAAGAGAACGAATCAAGCGGGAGGCGCGAAAGCTGCTCGAGAAGAATGCCCAGAGCATTATCTTTCGCAAGGTCAAGGAGGCGCTGAAAACTTCCTCGGTGGCTGAGCCGGATCGCGCGGCGTTCAATAGTCTTATCGATGGTATTGACGAGTCCTGGTTTTCCTGGCGCTTTTCGGGTGTCGAGGCGGCAGAGGGTGACGGCCGGTTCCAAGTGCGCTCCGAGGTGCGCGAGCCCGTTCCTGGTGAGGCTGAGGCAGAGCTGTCCGATGACGCCGCCGGTGAGGACGTGCTCGGCGATGACGCGTCCCGTCATGGTGATGTCGCGATTAGTGACGACGACATGATGGATGTCGATGTTACTGCGGCCGGTGCGGGGCGAGATACCGGCGGGCAATCAGGTCGGGAGCGTAGTGCTACGCCGGTTTTCGATGGGTTGGCGGGTGTGGAGCCGGTGGTGCGCGATGACCTCGGTTATTACAGTGATGTGCCTGATTGGCGGGCGGGTTCGCCTTCTGGGGTGAGTGATGAGGCGGAGGCGCGGGTCGGGAGTGTTGATCTGGGCGCGGGTGACTTGATGGACCTTGATGATTTTATTGATTTCGAGGCGGGTGAGCGTGCGGGTCAGGTTGGTGCGGGGGTGTTTGATTTTCTGGGTGATCCGGAGTGGGGGGAGTATTTGCGTTCGGCTTTGGTCACGGCGTTGGATGAGTTGGGTGTTCCGCGGGAGAGGTTGGCTGATGGTGTGCGGGTTCGGCGGGCGTATGAGGCTCTTCCTGTGCAGGATCGGTTGAACGCTGTTTCGGCTGCGAACAAGATGGCGCGGGATTTGGCGCATGAGGTGTCTCAGGGGCGGCGGCCGGGTGCGTGGGGTGGTGCTCCGGGGTCTTCCCGGCGGGGTGGTGCGCGGGGCGAGTCGGCGGGAGAGTCGTCTTCGGCCGGTGGTGTGGTGTTGGTGTCGGGTGTGGAGTTGGCGCGGTTGGAGTCGGATGTGGTGGGGTGGCGTCCGGCCGCCGATGGTTCGGGTCCGCGGACGTTACGTGAGTTTCTTGAGGAGAAGCAGCGTGAGGGTAAGTTGGGGCCGACCGCGCTGAGGCGCCACGGGGACCCCGTTCGAGGCTCGTTGCCCGAGCCCGTGCGTGGGTGGGTTCGGGCGTGGGCATCGGGAATGCACGGAGAGTCCCATCCCAGCACCGGCCAGCCCTACGGCATGGAAGCAGTGGCGAGGTTGTCGGGGCCCGCCCAGTCGCGGCTGATCAGCAAGATATTTGTGGCCGGCTTGTGGGACCAGTTGCCTGCCGGCGAGCGTGAGGTGCCCACCGTCGAGCGTTTCGAGCCCGCGAGTGGGACGTTTAATGTCGGGAGCCAGGGTGTGATTCTCGATGGCGTTGGCGAGGGGCTTTTGACTCGTTTTGGGCAGCAGGTCGGGGAGTGGGTGGCGGAGCGGGCCGAGGCTGTCAAGGACGTGGCCGACCTCAAGGTTCACGTGCGGGTGGGATTCCACCGGTCCGTTTACCCGGACAACTACGATGGGGCTTCCGATGTGGCGAGGGAGAATAATAAGCGAAAGGCGAAGAAAAAACTCGAAAGAAATGTACGGGAGGTCGTTGGCCGAAAGATCAAGGATGGGCTGAAGTCTGCTTCCGTGCCTGACGCGGAACGTGCGAGATTCAAGAATTTTGTCGACGGAATCGACGTGTCCTTGTTCGACTGGACTTACGCGCGGGCTCGGGTGCCAGAGGGTGATGGCTGGTTCCGGGTGCGGTCCGGGGTGCGCGAGCCTGTCGGGGCCGCCGGGCGTGAGACGGGTGCTGAGTCGTCGTCTCGTGGCGTTGGTGGTGCAGGCGCGCACGATGAAGATGTCGCGTATGACGGCGGCGTGGTGAGTGACGATGACATGGCGGATGCCGATGTGGCCGAGGTTGGTGAGCAGTCCGATCTGGGCCGTAGTGTCACGCCGGTCTTCGACGAGCTGGAGGTCGAGCCGGTGGTGCGCGATGACCTCGGTTATTACAGTGATGTGCCTGATTGGCGGGCGGGTTCGCCTTCTGGGGTGAGTGATGAGGCGGAGGCGCGGGTCGGGAGTGTTGATCTGGGCGCGGGTGACTTGATGGACCTTGATGATTTTATTGATTTCGAGGCGGGTGAGCGTGCGGGTCAGGTTGGTGCGGGGGTGTTTGATTTTCTGGGTGATCCGGAGTGGGGGGAGTATTTGCGTTCGGCTTTGGTCACGGCGTTGGATGAGTTGGGTGTTCCGCGGGAGAGGTTGGCTGATGGTGTGCGGGTTCGGCGGGCGTATGAGGCTCTTCCTGTGCAGGATCGGTTGAACGCTGTTTCGGCTGCGAACAAGATGGCGCGGGATTTGGCGCATGAGGTGTCTCAGGAGCGGCGGCCGGGTGCGCGGGGCGGTGCTCCGGGGTCTTCCCGGCGGGGTGGTGAGCCGGCGGGAGAGTCGTCTTCGGCCGGTCGCTCCGGGTTCCGGGGCGGGCTGCGGGACGCCTTGGCAGCCCTGACCGGAGGAGACTCGCGCGCGAGCGCCATTTCCCAGGACACGCGAGGGCACGACCGCCCCAACCTGGTGCGGGACAACGCCGGGACATGGGCCCGGCTGCTGGCTGGGCCGCCTCCGGCGGGCGCGACCCGCGAGGTCGCCGAATCGCACCAGCGGCTGACGGACGATTTGACGAGGGCGCTGACCGCGGCGGCGGAGGAACATCACGGCGAATGGCGCGCGATGCGCAAGGCGTGGGACAGCACGAAGTCGTCGCGGAAGCGACTCCAGAAGGACTATCAAAAAGCGAACCTGTGGCATCTGAGCGATGGACAACTCGGGAAGCTGAAGTCCGACGATCGCTGGCTGGGCGACCTGCGGAAAGCCGTCGAGGATCGGGAGGCTCGGAGGAACGGGAAGAGCTTGTCACCGGACGGCGGGGAAGCCGCGTCGCGAGAGGCGTCGGAGCAATGGCGCGCGGCCGGTCGGCGAATGCTCCACATCAGCGACGCGATGCTCGACGCGCGCGAACGTACCGTGGTCGACGAACTGTCCGAAGCGCTCGGCAACCGGGTCGGAAAGTCCCGTGGTAGCGCGCAGTTCCTGGAAAACGCCAGGATCGCCCGTGAAATCCGGGACAGGTTCTTCGAACTTCGCAAGCAAGCGCGGCTGGACGCCGACTTCGACGTAGCCGGCGAACGGATTCTCGCTGCGGAGGAATTCGGTGATATCGCGCGGCTGCTGAAGCACATCGCCCGTGCGGGCGCGGTCGATCTCGCGCTGGCACAGGACGAGCAGCGCGAAATGCTGGCACGGAGCCTGGCCCTGCTCGGCCCGCTCCGGGAGCCCGGCCACGGGTTCGACCCGGCGAACGCCCTGCTGTACGACCGGCTGGCGGGGCTGATCGCACGTCTCGAGGCAGACCAGGAGAACCCCAAGGGCAGGAGGCAGGCGGACGCCAGGAAGCAGCTGGACGAGCTGTGGGCCGACGGCGGTCTGCTCGCCCGGCTCGAGCAGCGGCTCAACCGCGACGGTGTGCGCCGGGTCGACTTCGCGGTGGGGAACCCCGACGAGCGTGAACGCCGGGTTGTCGCGGCGGGCCGGCACGGCCGGCTGGCCGCGTTCGAGGCGAACTTGCACGTGGTGATGCGTGACGGCGAACGTTTCCTCGCGACCGGGACGGACGAAGCTGCCGCAGCCCGGCACTCGGCGCTCGCGGCGCTGGGGCAGCCCTCGGAGCACAGGCCGGGTCGCGACTCCGACGATGAAGAGCTGCGCCGCCTAGAGGAGCGGATGATCGCGGCGGTGGCCGCGCGGGCGGACTTGGACGTGCCGGAGATCCGCCGTCAGTTCGAGCAGCTTCGTGACCACGACGAGCCCGGATCGCTGCTGGACAGCTTCGAGGCGGAACAGCGTGGCAGGACCGCCGAGTACAGCCATCGCCGCCGCGCCCGTGCCGTGCTCGGCCCGCTGCACGACCCGGGTGCCGGTGAAGCCGGTGCGCGGCGGGTGGCGATGTACCGTCGGCTGGTCACGGCCTTCGCCACGGAACTCACCACAGGGAACGCTTTCACCGTGCAGCGGCGTCGGCAGCACCTCTTACGGCGGCTGGCCGACTGGTTCAACGCCGACGGCGTCCAGCGGGTGACCTTCGGTCCATCGCCGGACTCGGTGCTGAAGCGGATCGTTCCCGGTGCCGTCGACGGGGTGGTGAGCCGGATGGACGAGTACATCGACAGTCTGATGACGCCCGAACAAGAAGCGGCGGGCCACACCGACGGCGAAGGGCGGAACGCGGAGGAGTACCTCGGCCGTCTGCCGGAGTCACGAGCCGGCCCGGGCTGGGGAAATCGCGAGCTGCACCGGTTGCGGCGACGCGCGATCCAGGCCATGGTCGTGCACCTTCGCGAGCGGGGAGCGGAGCCGCAGCGGCTCGGCACGTCGCTGGGCGAACGGCTCGCGGAACTCGCCGCGCACGACGAGGGCGAAGAGCGGGCCTCCTGGTTCCTCGACCAGCACCGCGGCATGCTCACCCGGGCCCAGCAGCTGCTCGCCGCCGCGACGACGCACATGCGGGAAACCGCGCGGGGATACGCGGAGGCCCTGCTGGGGCCGGAACCCGCTGAGCGCGGTGACGCGCAGCGCGAGGTGCGGGCGGGCCTTGTCGACCACCTCGCCGCCGAGTTGATCGGCGGCGAGGCGAAGGTGTACCCGAGCGAGTCCCGGCTGCGAAAGATCTGGGTGGAAAGCGCCGACGTACGGCGTGACGCGCAGCTGGCGCGTCCCTGGGACGAGAACGAACGAGCCCGTGTCGCACGGGACAGCGGCTTCGAGGCCGACTGGGACGAGGCCCGGTCGCGGCTGGTTTCGGTGGATCCCGACGGTCTCGAACGTGCCGTCGCGGCCTTCGAGTACGTGCTGGACAACCCGGCGAAGGGCCCACAACCACTGCTCACCGGCAAGGAACGCCCTGTCTCCGACGAGACCTTGGAGTACGCGCGCAAATTCCTCGATCGGCGGACACCCGAACAGCTGGCGGAGCGGTCGAGGTTGGGCAGCGAGCGGGCACAGCGCTTCTACCAGCAGATGATGGCGGTGGTCGCGCAACCCCTCCAAGAAGCCGCGGACGAAGAAGCGAAGGCGAACGACAAACGCCTTCGATCCGGCCGCCGTGCGGAGCACAGGCGACGCGCTGCGGGCGCGCGACGCCATGCGCGTGAAATCGCCAGGTCTCTGCTTCGCGGTGATGACGAGATCGCGGGCTTCGACCCGTTGTTCAACTGGCACAACCACGAGTGGGCTTCGGAACAGCAGGCGGCTCACGCCGAGGAAGCCTGGGGGGACTGGGAAACCGCGCCCCAGTACTCGGCCAGCCGTCCGCCGTCCTTCGCCGAGCACGAGTCCACATCGGACGCGATCGAACGGGTTCCCTCGGTGCTGCCGGACGTCGCCGAAGGCGGCAGGTGGCTGCGCGACGTCGCCACCCGGTGGGCGGATGCCGAGCGGCTGCTGTCCGACGGCGGAGTGCTGTATCGGATGGTGGCCGAGTCCGTGCCCGAGGCGAAGCGGCTGGCACGCGACGACGATGACGCCGCGATCGACAGCATGAAACGCGTCCTTCGGGGTGTCGGGGCGTTGCGTTCCGGCGTGGAGGTCCACGTGGACGTCAACTCGGTGGCGAAGCGGCGTGGCCGGGATTCGCTGAATTCCGCGGAAGAGGTGCTCACCGCGTCGGAACGGCTGGACTCGGCGCACGGCCTGGACGACCCGCGTCGCGGTCCGGACGCCAGGCTTTTCCGGTCCGAAGTGGAGCGTGCTCGTACCGACATCGTCCAGCATGTCGCTCTCGACGACCGCGGTGACGTCATCTCGCGACTCGTGGCCGACGAATACCTGGCGACCAAGCGGCCGATGAGCGAGTTGAAGCGGTACGCCACCGAACTCGCGCTCCTTTTGGACGCTGTCAAGCCGAGCCGGATGCTCGAGGTGAAGTACCGGGGCGGGCTGCGTGGCGGTGCGCCGTCGAGCCAGGCGGAGAGCGCCGACGAGTCCATGTCCGAGGCCGGCAGCGTGGACGACGAGCCCACCGCCGTTTCGATCGTCGAGGCGATCTTCGGTGACCCGGCACCGTTCCGCAACTCTCACCATCCGTTGCGAGCACGTGCGCAGGAGTTGTACGTAGCCCACCGGGACCAGCTCGAGGACTGGCTGTCCGCGGAGCCGGAAGACCTGGTCGAAGAGTTCAAGCGGATCTGGAACGACTCGGCTCTCGCGGAACTGCGCGCGGACTTCCAAGAGGAGATGGACCAGGTACGCCGTCCGCGCCAGGACGCCGTGGTGGACGAATTCCGCGACCTGTCCGGCCTGCGCGCCGAGATGGCGGTCGATCTCGACCAGCTCCCGGCCGCGCCTCGCGAGCTGCCGGGGCTCCGCGCCGAGGTCGAACGGGCGCTGCGCGCTTTCAGCGGCAGTCCGCTGGAAACCGGGGAAGAGGGAGCGCTCGTCCGCGACCTGGCGACCGTGCTGATCGGCAGGTATCCCGAGGTGGACTGGCGCCGCCCACCGGACGCGGCGCTCGCCCTTCTCCAGGAGTTCGGCACCGTGCTCGGTTCGCTGCGCGCCGACTACGACATGCCCGCCGAGGTCGCCCTCGCCAAGGCCCTTGAGGAACGGTGGGCGGCGGACGGCCGGTTCGATGAGGCCGACTGGCTGGAGCGCCGTGACGGCGAGGCGGCGGCCATCGCGTCGCGACTCGCTTCGGCCGTTCTCGGCGAACTCGGGACGTCGGGGCTGAGCAACCGGGTGCTCGACGCGCACGCGATAGGCCTGCACGACTGGGCCGTCCGCCATCTGGGCGGCGAAGACGCGGTGTCGGCTTTCACCGAGATGTGGAACGACCCGGTGCTCGCCGAAATGCGTGCCGTGTTCGGAAGCGGCCAGGACACCGCGGCCGGGGACGTCGTCGCCCGCTACTATTCCCGGTCCCCCGGCTGGGTTTCGGTGCTGCGCACGGTGGACCAGCTGCCCGTCACCCCGGTTTACCAGATCCCGCTGGACGAGGCCGAGCAGGCTCTGGCGCTCGGAGACGTCCGCCCGGTGCTGCCCGGCAGGCTCGCGCGGCGGGCGGCCGTGCTGCACGACCGGATGATCGACGCGGTCGCTCGTGCCCAACTGCTCGACGAGCGACTTGGGAGGCTCCCGGAGCACCCGGACAGCGGGCCCTCGACCGCGACGCGCCTGGGTACCGCCTTCAAGGCGGCGCTGGCCGAATGGGACGAGGCCGCCGACACCGAGGACGCGGTCAACGAAGCGTTCGACCGGCTCGTATCGGACCACGAAGCGGCTCTGCTCGCCGGGTCCGTCTTCCTCCACCAGGAGCCCGACACGACGGGCCTGGCACGGCGGCTGGTGGACGTGGCGCCCGAGGACGACGTCGCGGAGACCGTGCTCGGTGACATCACCGCCGTCGTCGGGGCCAGACTGCGTGATGGTATGTCCGAAGAGGACGCGCGGAACCTGGCGGACAAGCTGAGCGACGACTTCCAGTTCTTCCGGGCGGACGAGGAGACAGCACGGGCATTCCTGCTCGCTGAGGAGGCGGCGGTCGCCGCGGGGCTGCCGCTCGTCCGGCGGACGGGACCGGACGAGCGGTGGCTGGCCGACCAGAGCCTGATCGACGAGGCCCGCGATTTCAACCGCGTCTGGCTCAACGAGCAGTGGACGGCGGCCTGGACCATGTCCAGGGAAGACCGGCGCCGGCTGTACGCCTATGGGCAGGCGGTGTTCGGGAGTGGCATCGGCACGGGCCTGACCGGCGTCGGCGACGACTTCGTGCGCGACGTGGTCCTCACCCACGGGCGGATGCTGGACGACTGGCTGAAGCGCCTCCCGCGCGACGAGCACGGCCTGCCCGATCCGCTGCGCTCGGTCGGGAGGTTCGAGGAGAGGTGGGGCCTCCTGCAGGACCTGCGGGACGCGGCGCCGGTGCGGACGAAGCCGAACCACGCCGATGTGGCCGAAACCGTGCGGACCTTGACGTCGGCGAACCGGCTGGGCGCGCAACTCGCCCGCGGTACCGCGGCGACCGACGCCCTGCTGGCGGAGGCCAGGCGATGGCGTGCGGACGCGCGTGCGGCGCTCGACCTTCCGGAGGCCGCCCGCGCGGGCCGGGACCCGCGTGCGGAATTCGTCGAGCGGATCCGGCACCAGGAGCGCAACACCGACGAGGTGAGGTTCTCCACGGAGCACATCGAGTTCTCCGCGGAGGCCGAAGCTCGATTCGAGCGTGAACGGGCGGAGGGCTGGTTCGACAGCGCCGAGGCCGCGCTCACTCCCGATGCGCGGCGCCGTGCCGACGCGCTGCGTGACGCCATGACCGACCTGCTCGCGTACGAGATGTCGCACCTGCGTGCCCTCCCGGGGTTCGGACGCGGGGTACCGGAGAGCGGCCCGGCGGACCGGCGTGCCGGCGAGCGGTACCGGCCGGTGCCCGAGCACGAGGGCGACCCCGTGGCCTGGCGCGCCGACGAACTGCGCGAGCAGTACCGGTGGTTGCTCGCCGAAGGGGCGTTCGACGCCGAGGGGGACGAACGGCTGCGGCACGTCTACGCCCGCTACGACGTCGGTCCTGGCCAATGGCGAGCGCGCGCGTCGGCCGTGCTCGACCTTCCGGCGGGACTGCAGGGCGCGGCGGCCCGGCGCGCGGAGCGGCTGCACGGGCTGATGACCAACCTCCTGGCCTACGTCGACGCCCGGCGTCCCCGGTGGGCAGCGCACCTGGTCAACGGACTCAGGTACGACGAGAAGAACGCCGACCTTCCGCCCGACGCCAAGGAAGTCCCGCTCGACGAGGACGAGCGGCTGACCGGGGACGCGGATCCCGTCGCGCCGCTCGTGGCGGCACTGCGGCAGAGGTTCCAGCGATTGGAAGACGACTTCGCCTTCCACAGCGACGAAGGAGACCTGAAAAAGCTGTACGAGAAGTACGGTGGCATGTTCGGGGTCGCCGACAGCGGGTGGAGCACCTTCTCCGAAGCGAAGCAGGCGATGGACGCCAGGGAAGTCGACGCTGTGACGCGGCTGATGCAGTGGGCGGAAACCGGGTATGAGCGCCTCGGCCTGGCGAACTCCGGCAACTTCAGCGACGCGGAAGACGCGCAGCACACCCTCTTCGCCCAGATGATCGGTCACCGGTGGCACGCGGGGGAGAAGATCCTGGCGCAGCAACGCGGCCGGGCCGAGCGCTGGGCACCTCTCGTGCCGGAGGCCGCCGCACTGCGCTGGGCGGAACGTGAGCTGAAGCGTGCCGAAGGACGCCGGCACCTCGGCACCGCCTTGCTCGCCATCGACGACTCCGCGCGGAGGATGGCCGAGTGGCTCGCTCCCGACGTCCAGCGCGCCGCCGGCGAGCCCCTTTCCGTGGTAGGGGCGAGGCTGGAAGGCAAGATCTTCGAGGCCATCGAGCGGGTACGTTCGGCGACGACGGAGGACCGGGAAGCCTGGCTCGCCTGGGGCCACCAGATTCTCCGGACGCCGGTGGATCTGCGGACCGGCTCGCGCGGCGCGGCGGCGGACATGCTCGCTGCCGCGGTCGGGGTCTGGGCGTCCGAGATCAAGGGCGCGACGGACTCCGAGGCCACCGACGAGCCCCGGTACTCCGACGCTCCCCGGTACCACGGAAGTCCTGCCGAAGAGGCGCTGCGCGCGATCGTGTCCGAGATCGACCCCGCCGGTCACGAGGCCGTCGACGCGATCGCCGGATTCGTCGGTCTCGGCGGGGACCGGATCGAACCCGTCACGCAGATCGGTGCGCCGACGGGCACGCGGCATCGCAGCCGGATGGAGCTGAGCTGGGATCTCCCCACCGTGGTCGCGGACATCAAGCGGGCCATCGGCGCGGTGCGCTCCGCGCGCGAAGCGGAGTTGCGGGAATGGCGGGACTCGGGAACGTCATTGCTGGTCGAAGCCGGGCTTCCCCAGCCGCCGGCCAAGCTCGCCGAGATCTTCGGGTTCTGGCAACGGGGCGACTACCCCGGCCGCGCGACGATCCTGGCCTTCGAGACGGAGCTGCGTAACCTGTTCCGCAGCTTCGGGACTCCGTTCGCACCGCCTTCGGCGGCCGCGCAGTCGGCGGCCATCGCCCAGGCCGGCGATTTCGGTGCCAGGATGGCGAACCTGCGCAGCACGAACGAGGATCTCGGCCTGGATTCGGAGCGCAACCGACGGGACAACGAAGCCGCCGGCTCGCCCGTGCCCGGCGACGTCGAGATGGGGGAAGGCTCCGAAGCATCGGGGCCTGCCGAGGCCAGGGATCCGGCCGACCAGGAGATGACCGGCGTAGAGGACGAGCCCGCTCCGGCCGCGACCGTGTCTACAGAGGACACTCCGCGCGGCCGGCCGGATGCCGGGGATCTCGACGAGGTGATGACCGACGCCGGGCACGACCCCGCCTCCCCCGTCCCGACCGAAGCGGGATCTCCGCGTGTGGGTGTTCCCGAGTACGTTCAGCAGTTGCGGGCCCGTGCCCAGGAAGCCGAGCGGCACCTGGCGCTGCTGGATGCGGGAACGCAGTGGGAACGTCGGCGGGCAGCGGAAAACGCGCTCGGCAGGTTACGTGTCGCCATGGGGGCCGACGAGTTCCCGATGCTTCCGGAACACTTCCTGCACTATCGGCAGCTGTGGAGCGTCCTTGCGGCGGGCTGGGTCGCCGACGGGCGCCAGGTCTGGGCGGAGACCGCCGGGCTGCGGCGGGAACTGGAGCAGTGGTTCAACGAGGACGGTCATCGGCGGGTGCGCTTCGACACTTCCTGGGACGTCGCCTCCCGTCGCGCCGGAAACGAGGACGTGGCGGTATCGCAAGCCTTCTACAACCAATGGCAGGACCGCATCGAACGGGGTCGGCAGTACGTGGGATCCGGTGCTCCCGACGTGCCGGAGGCGACCGCGACCGCGCGGGGCATGCTGCGCAGGCGGCCACCGCCCGAGACGGGGCACGGCCCGCTCGCCAGCCTGCAGCACGCCATGTGGCAGAACATGGTGGTGGCCGTCACCGCCGAGGTCGCCACCGAGGGCGTCCTCGGTTCCCCCGCCAGGGAATTCGCCACCGCTGCCGGCGCGGGGGACATGGCGGGATTCAACGCGCGTTTCGGACCCCGGCTCGCCGCGGCCGACCAGCGGCTCGCCGATCTGGCCGACGACTCGGGTGCGGACGCGGTGGCCGCTGTCCGCGCACAAGCGGAGAAGGAGATCCGGGAGCGGCTGCGGGAACAGTTCCTGACGGGCGTTCCCGCACACGAGGTTCCCGTCAGGAAGGCGTTCGCCGATCAGGAGCTGAGGCGGCTGGAGCAGCAGCAGCCGATGCTGCGAGAGCATGTCACCACCATCGTCGCCGGGCACCTGCTCGCCGAACGGTCCGTGCGCGCGGTGGCGGCCGAGATGTGGCTCGATTTCGTGGATCTCCTGCAGACCAGCCGAATCGACGAACTCCACGAGCGGTTCCAGGTCGCCCTGCGCCCGCACGGCAACCAGTGGCAGCGCCTGCACGATATCGGGCGGACCCAGGGCGTCGAGGTGGTGACGAACCTTCGCCGCGCAGCGGAGAACATGCTGTGGGACGAAAAGCCGGTGTGGGTTCCGGGCGTCGGACCGGATCGCGAACTGCACGCGAAGGTCATCGACCAGCTGGTCACGCTCGTCGCCGGGCTGCTGAGCCAGGACCCGGACCGGGCGAGGCTGTGGCACCGGCTGTCCGGCGTGCGGCACGCTGCTCAGGAACTGCTCACCTGGACCAAGTACGGGCGGGTGCGACAGCATCCCGATGTCGATCTCGCCGAGCGGGACGAGACCCTCGGCAGGGTCGGCTTCGACGCCGCGCAGCGGCATCTCGCTTCGCTGCTCCAGCGGTTCCGCACCGCCTGGGCGGAACAGGTGGCCAGGGGACGCCAGGCGCTGGACGGCCTCGACGCGGGAGAACGGGAAGCGGTGCTGGACGCCGCGGCGGATCAGCTCAAGATCAACCTCGGGGAGGGGAGCTGGTTCCCGGCGAGCACCGGGGCCGAACTGGTGGACGGGACCCGGTGGCCGACCGGGATCGGCGACGAGGGGCTCGCCGCGCTGCGGGACGAGCTGCGCTATCCGGCCGTACCGGACGTCATCAAACTGCGTGCGTTGCACGACCAAGGAGCCATCGAGCGCGCACAGCGTGCTCTTACCTGGCAGGAGGAACTGTACGACTGGGAATGGACCGCACAGCAGAACGCGTTGCCGTCGATGTTCTCGCCGGAATTCACGCGTCGCCGCACCGACGCCTGGGCCGGCACGTTGCGCGAGGACCGAGCCTGGCTCGACGAGGACTTCCGGCGCTTCGAGCAGCGTCATGACGCTGCCAGGAAAGCGCACGAAGAAGCGGCGAAAACGCAAGAGTCGATCGAGACCGAACGGGACGCGTTGGCCGCGCGGCACGACGACCTGCAGCGCAGGCGACAGGAACTCGACGCCGACCCGGCCACGACGCACGAGCAGCGGGCCGCGCTCCAGCGGGAAATCGACGCCTCCACGACGAACCGTGACGCGAACAACGCGACGCTGCGGAGGCAGCGAGCCGTCGTGGACCGGTACAAGGCCGCACTGGACGGCCTCGACTCCGAACGCGCACTGCTGGACGAGGAAAACGACTGGCTGGAGAAGGAAGAGCAGGCGCCGGCACTACCTTCGCGCGACGATGAGCCCGAGCGTCTGGAGCGGCTCCACGCACACCTCGAGCGCAGGCGGGCGCGTATCACCGGCGAGTCGAACGCGCGGACCAGGCTCCTCGCTTCGATCGCGAACGTCCGGGACTCGATTCACCAGGGCCCCTGGGGGTACCCGGACCTCCGCGTCGGCAGGGTGCTCCGGCACGGCGTGGACTGGGTGGAGCACAACGCGAATCCCGACGCCGAGCTGAACTCCCACGGCCCGGAGTACCCGGGTCCGGCACAGGACGGCCCGCCGGACTACACGGAGGGTGTGCCGCAGGACGCCGGGCGGATCTCCGAGCACGCTCCCGCGCGGGAGCTGGCGTTGCGGAAGCTGCGTGCCCCCCGCGAGAATCTGTTCCGCTGGGCCGAGGGCGTCCTCGCCGGCCACCCCGACGCCGGACGGCTGCGGCTGGGGGCCATGCGGCTCCTTCGGTTCGGGCCGCTGCGCGGCGAAACGCACCCCGAGGTTCTCCGCCAGTGGAAACTGCTGCGACGCGGGATGATCAACCTTGTCGCGGCCCTGGACGCGGACCCTGCCGAAAAACACGCCGCCCGGCTCACCACGGCGCGATTCTGGGTCGACGCCTTCGCCGAGGGACTACCGAGTCAGCTGGCTCCGTCGCTGAGCTACCTGGCCAAGCGGATGCGGGAAAGCGTGCCGTCGGCGGACGCGCGATTCCACCGCCTGAAGATGCTGCCGTGGCTCACGCCTCGCGAAGGAGTGAGCCGTGCGGCACTGACGCGGCGGCGGCCGATCCACCACGTCCTGCTCGACGCGCTGGGTTATCTGTCCTATGTGGACCGTGACGCCGCGAAATCCCAGGCGCCGGTGATCGCCGCCACGCTGCCCATGGGCCGCCTCTCGCTGGCCGATGACGGGCGGGCGCCCCGCGACCTCGCTCACGAGACTCTCGACGAGCTGTTCGACAACGCGATCGAAGACTCGGGGGAGCGGCGAGACCCGGACACGACCGTGGGCCTCGCGCCGCGCGCGGCGATGGTCCGCCACGTCATCGAAGACCTGGAGCCCCAGTGGCGGCGCCGGCTGGAGCCCGTGGTGGACGAGATCCTCGCGCGAGAACGCGACCGGGTCCCGCCAGGGCATCCGGCCGCGCGGACCGCGGAGGACGTCCGCACGTTCGTGCTCGGCGAACTGTACAAGCACGTGCGCCGTACCGGCGCGGAACCCAGCGCGTCCCTGAAGCCGGCAGATCCGGTCTACCGCGAGGCGGTCAAGGCTCTCGACCGGTTCCTGCCGCTGGAACCGGGGGCCCGCAACCGGATGCGGGGTGCTTGGGGCCGGCTGGCGCTGCTCAACCGCCAGAACTATCTGGACGGCGTCCCGGGAGCCAGGACGAACTGCCTTTCGGTCACCATCGCCGTGTTCGAGGTCTTGGGCGGCTCGGCGCGCCCCGTTGCCCTGGAGGCACCACGGCGGGCCTTGGATCTGGAGAACTACCTCAATTCCCGGTTCGCCAGGGTCACCGGGCTGGACGAGGTCAGCAGGGCCATGGTCGACCAGGACCGGAACGCCCTCGCACACGGCGTCCTGCTGACCGTGCCGAACCGTTCCTATCCCGGCCATACGATCAACGTCCTTCGTGATCCCCGCAGCCGTCGTGTCCGTTACTTCGACGGCCAGTCCGGCGAGGTCAAATACGTCGTGGACGTAGCCGCCGACGGCGGGCTCACGTATCGCGACGGCGCGGGGCGGCCGGTCCAGCGGGAGCAGCCGTTCCAGACCTGGTTCATGCCGACCCGGCCGGTGGGCAGCCTCCCCGAGGGACGGCGGCGTCGCCCGGCCAGCCAGGTCGGCCATATCTGGGTCCAGGGCCCGCCCACGGCGACCGCGCCCGAGGCCGCGGAAAAGGCCGGGCCACGGCTGGACGTGGACAGCGTCGAGGACGCTCGTGAAGCAACGGAGAACGAGCTTCACGGGCTCTTGGCGGAGGAGCGGGAAACGGCGCCGGCGCGGGCCGAGCAGAGGGCATGGCGGCCGGAGCGCTTGATCGACGTCGCCGCCCGGGTCGACCGCCTGCTCGCCGAGAGCGGAAACTCCTTGTCGGCGGAGGATTTCGCGCGGGCGGACAAGGTCATCGCGGCGGCGTTCGAGGCCGGGCACCTCAGTGCCGCCGATCAGCAGCGGGAACCGGACGTGGCGGCGATCCGGAAGGTGATCGCGGGGACGGTCCGGCACGCGGGCTGGGCGAACGCGCTGGTCGTCGCGGACGAGATCGCCGCCGACCGGGACAGCGCGGCGCGCGGGGAAACGGCGGCCCGGCGGGAGATCACCGCGTCCCTGGCTACCGGGCCGGAGACCGTTCGCCGGTACCCGGATGGCCGGGTGAAGCTGATCGCGGCCCATGCCAGGGACGCCGACCTCGCCGCGGGCCGGGCGCCGTATGCCGAGGAGGCCGTCGACGGGCTGGCGAAGGCGTTGGGAGACAACGGGATCGACCAGTACTCGCGGACGGATCCGGTGCTCGGCTCCACCACGAGGGTATCGGCGCCGGAGCTTCGCGACGCGATTTTCGTGCCATTTGACCTGGGGGACCCCGTCACCGATCCCGAGCTGCGGGAGATCTACGGGAAGCGGGGAGACGCCGCGGCGCTGAACACCTGGGCGCGGCTGCGCGGGCTCGGTGAGCACGGCGAGCGGCCGCTGGCGGTACTCGGCGTGGACCCCGGTTTCGCCCGCCAGTTCGTCGCTACGCTGGCGGGGCTGGGGCAGCGGGGTCCGGTGTTCGTCCCGACCACGCAGGCCGGCCTGAGCGAGCGCGGCCGGATCGTCCTCACCGACGGCGGCGAGTTCGTCGCCCACCACATCGACGGCTATGTCCCGCCGGTGTACCCGGACGCGGCCGCGCAGGAGGCGGCGCGGGCCCGGGTGGAGCAGCCGAAACTGGTGGGCGGCGCGGACTGGTCCGGGATCCGGGAGGCCGTTCTCACCTATCTCGGCGCGGACGCGGACCGCTGGCGGAGGGCCGTCGAGGTGCAGATGTCGGACGCGAACCTGAACGAGCGTTTCGCGGAAAGCCGGGATCACAGCCTGGTCGTCCGCCTGGGGTACCGGGCGAACGGCGGCGGTCCCGAGTTCAAGATGAAGCTCAGTGGTCTGGACCTCCTGGAAACGCTCGGCCGGGGCAAGGCCGACTTCACCGGCGAGAAGACGATCTACGACGAGACGTCGAGTTCCGCGAAGGAGACTCCGCAGACCGGTACCGGTTCGCCCTGGATCCAGATCCCGGTCCCGATCGGGCCGGTCAGTGTCATCTTCAAGGCCAAGCTCGCCGGGCTGCTGAACCTGATGACCTCGCGGGTCGAGGCCGGGTGGTCGCGCAGGCGCACGGTCCGGACCACCGAGCGCGACGTGCCGGTGAGCAACGGCCGGTACCGCGCGCGGTTCGAGGTCACCGCCATCAAGCCCCGGCGGTTCCCGTGGACGAGCCAGAAGATGTTCCGGCTGCCGCCGGTGTTCACCGAGCTGACGCTCGCCCGGCGGGATTCGGCGGACCGGGAGGAGAAGGCGATCGATCCGGTCGCCGTCGAATCCGCCGACCTCGTCGGGATCGACGGGATCTACGACCTGCTGTCGCAGCGGTTCGGCGGATTCGCGGCGAACGACCCGAAGGTGGCGCACCAGGGCTCGTGGCCGGCGGCGGCGAGTTTCGAGGAGTGGCTGGCGAAGCTGGAGAACATCGCGCCGAAACTGTTCTCGGGCGAGATCGCGCAAGGGACCTTCAAGTTCGCCGGGAAGGGCGGGCCGAAGACGATCCGCGTCGGCATCCGCCGTCCGGAGGGGCCGATCGCCGCGGTCCGGTCGTGGCCCGCCGCCCAGGCGGCGCGGACCCGGCACACCGAGGGCGTCTCGGCGGTCGGGGCGACCGACACGGGGACCGTGACGGGCGGCTGGGGTTTCTGGGTCGGTGTCGGCGAGTTCGCGGCGCCGGTCACCGGCGTGGCGCTCGGACCGGTGATCGACCATTCGGTCACCGACGCCTCGCGCGACTCGGCTTCGCCGTTCACGGAATTCTCGCGGGATCTGACCATCGAGGAGTCCGTGACCTCGTGGCGGACGCCCGTGCTCTTCGACGTATGGGTGGAGGACTACGCACCGGCGGCCGACGGGGTGCGGTCGAAGATGTTCTCCCGCGGGGAAAAGACCGTCGAGCCGGCGGGCAGCGTGGAGGGGCTGGCGATCCTGCGGGAGCGGGCGGCGCCGGAGGCCACCGCGCGCCCCGGGCAGATCGACGAGTTCGACCAGCTCACCAAGGCCGACCGGGAAACCCGCGAAGCGCGGGACGGCGAGGAGCGGGCCGGGTTCGCCACCGACCGGGCCGACGACCCGGTGGGAGCCAGCGCCCACGACGTGCCCTACCGGGAGAACGCCGAGGTCGAGCTGCCCGCGCTGACCGCGAAGACGTGGGCGGTCCAGATCGCCCAGCGGCTTCAGGAAAAGGGCGTGATCGGTGGCTCCTCGCTGCTGCGGGTGGGCGCCGGCAAGGCACACCGGCTCGGCCGGGGCCTGGCCGCCAAGACCTCTTCGCCGGAGCGCTCGGACGACGTGGAACTCTTCGAGTACCGGCCGCGCCGGTCCGGCGGCTCCGGCGAAGAGGACGTGCCGCTGGAGAACAAGGCACCCGTCCGGGCGCGCCCGGAACGGCTGCGGGGCCCGATCGCGGCCGGCGACCTGCCGGTGCTCGTCCGCCGGATCGAAAACTTCCTCCACGCCAACGCGGAACACCTGGCGCTGAACAAGAACGGCCTCCGGATCCCGATCAGCGAGTGGTACGACGGCGCGCCGGACGAGCGCGTGCGCACCACCCTGGACGCCAACGGGGCCCGGCTCGTGCCCGCGGACGGCGGACGGCTCGACACCAGCCTCACTGGTGGGTTCAGGCAGCGCACGGGGCACCGGAAGACGATCGAAACCAAGGCCGGTATCGGGGGGCTCGCCTACGGGATCGTGACCGCCGCGGTCGGCATGTTCAACTGGTTCGAGTTCCACGCGAGGGGCATCAAGTCCACGTCGGCGGACACCGAGATCGGGGAGGCGCACGACCGCGAGTACCGGCGGTCCGGCGAGAGGCCGCAGCACAAGTTCCTCTACCCCACGACGCTCGACGTCCTGTCCGACGGCCGGTGGTCGCGGCTCGCCCCGCCCCAGCCGGAACCGGGCGCCCCGGAAGCCGGGAAACCGCCGAGGATGCTCGTCGAGGTCACCGCGTCCGAGGTACCCGGCCGGTTCCCCGGGATGACGACGAGGTC
The DNA here is from genome assembly GCF_042739895.1 of Amycolatopsis sp. NPDC059021. Classification (NCBI taxonomy): domain Bacteria; kingdom Bacillati; phylum Actinomycetota; class Actinomycetes; order Pseudonocardiales; family Pseudonocardiaceae; genus Amycolatopsis; species Amycolatopsis sp. NPDC059021. The sequence continues at coordinate 58,017 of NZ_JBHYIQ010000018.1, read as the reverse complement.
AGCCGACACCCTGTGGGACGCCCGTCCCCGGCCCGCGCGGCGGGAGGAAGAGGCGTACCTGCCGACCACTCCCGAAATCATCGAGAAGAAGCCGGTCCCGAGCCCGGCGACCGCGCTGTCGCAGATGTTGCGGGCGCCGTCGTTCGCGCGATGGCAGGTGTGGCTGCGGCCGTTGTTCGGGGGACCGCCGAAGGAGTTCGACGAGCCCGCCGGCCACGCCGGGACACCGGCGGCCGCGCTGACCACCCTGGACATCGCCGAGAGCCGCGAACACCAGACGGCCCGGCTGCGGTCGATGACCGTCGGCGAGAAGTTCCGGTTCGAGCGCTACGGCAGGCGTGGCCTGCTGAGCCGCTGGAAGCTGTCCGGGGAGGGCGAACTGTCGCTGCGCCTCAAGAACGCGAAGATCGTCGGGGTCGTGGAGGAGCGTGAGGTCACGCGGGAGCAGTCCGCGGCGGTCGACATCAAGAACGCCGACGACAAGGGCTACGGCGCCGACGTGGAGATCCTCGGCGCGCCCCTCATGGCCATCCCGCCGGTGACCAACGTCGGCCCCGGCGGGGTGGTCTCCGGCGACGTCCGGCGGACGAACGGGAGTGGCACCGGGGACAAGGTCAAGGAATCGAACCGGCGCAGCCACCGCGAACGTCAGTACCAGGTCAGGTACGACGGGGTCTACCGGGTGCGGACCACGAAACGCCGATCGCTGCTGGACATCTGGAACATGTGGCACGACCGGCCCGCCTACGAGGCGTCCCGCTGGGTCGACGTGCCGGACGTGGTGACGGTCTGGGTGCCCGCCAGTGAGATCCACCAGGTGGGCAGGCTGACGGGCGACGACGTGGACCGGCTCGCCCCCGAGGACCGGAAACGGTACACCGCGGTGCATCCGGAGCGGACACCGAAACAGCCGGAGCGCACGACCGGCGCGCAGGGCTCGCACGATGTGCCTCAGGACTGGACGGCTCGCGTCGAGCGTGCCCGCTCCCACCTGGCGGGCCTCGGCCCGGACGCCAGGGACGGGCTGCGAAGCACGGCCGACGGCCTGCTGGCCGACAACGGCGTGCCCGCCGGTCTACCCAGGGCACAGGTGCGCGAGGTCGTGGCGCACGCGTTCGCCACCGGCGGGATCGACGAGGCGAGCCGGGTGCTGACGGATCCGCTCGGCCCCGGCGGCTCGCGGGAATCCGAAGTGGAGGACGAACCGCGGACCGAGGACCGCGGTGACGACTTCGCCGGCTTGACCGAATCGCCGGAACCGGTTCGGCTCGCGCCCAAGGAAGTGGGCCGCGGCGTCGGGACGATGGAGCTCTACGACCCGGCGAGGACGATCCCCCTGCTGCTCGCCGGTCTCCGGGAGGCCCTGGACGCCTCGGCCGGCGAATGGTCCGCGTACGTCCGGCGGGAATGGGCGGAGCGGAACCCGATCTCCCAGCTGGCGGCGCAGCTGTTCTCCCGTGCGTCCGCGGACGCCGAGCCGAAGCCGGACTGGCTCGGCAAGACGCTCGGCGAGTTCACCCAGCGGATGATCGACCGGGTGAGTTCGCAGCTCGGCCTGGCCGGCACCGAGGCGATGGTCTCGGCGGCGATGCACGGGGGATACCCGCTGCTGACCTACGGCGTTACCCGAGGGCACCGGTTCGAGCAGCTTGTCCTGTTGCGCTTGATCGCGGGCCAGGGCGAGCACCACGACACGATCACCGCGGTGTCCGAGGTCAGGACCAGTGAGACGGTGCGGGGACGGTCGAACACCGTGGCCACCACCTCCGGGCTCGCCGGCAGCGGCGGCGCGCTCTTCTACAACGCCAACGGGCCGTCCGGGCCGGGCAACCTGACCAACATCCTGGTGACCGCGAAGGTCAAGAGGAACTCCGAAAACGGTGAGTCGGTCGAAGAAACCGTCACCGTCGAACTGAGCACCCACGACGACGAGGCCGAGCGGTTCCTGCACGACCTGCGGGCGATCGTGGAGGTCTATCCGAAGGCGGAGCCCGGTATCTACCTGAAGGCGCTCAAGGCTGTCGGGCTGCCGGTGTCCGTTGCCGAGTTCGGTGCGCCGAGGACGCACCGGTTCCCGTTGCCGGGTGCGGGCCGCTCGACCGTTTCGAAGAACGAACTGGCGCTCAGGACCCTGGAACCGCTGAGCGTGCGGCGCGGTTCATGGCGGCTGTGGCGGCGGAGTCAGGGCCTCCCGCCGGGATTCGGCGAGGACACGGGCGTCTACGTCTACCGTGAGTTCAGGAAGCCCAAACTCGACGACCGCGTCATGGAACTGCTCACCGGCCAGGTCACGGGAATGGTCAACCGGCCCCGGCTGGATCCGGAAGCAGCCAAGGCCCTGATCATCGGCACGATGGTCGCGCAGCTGAGCGCGAACCTCGCCGCGCTCGCCGGCGCGCGGGGATACCGGATCCGGACGCCGGGCGACGTGCTGCGGCACGTCGACATCCAGGCCGACTTCTACCGCGTCGAAGTCCTCGGGATCGTCGACGACCCGGTCACGGCCGGCGGGTCGGAGCGGGAGAAGATCGAGCGCAGGTCCGGAGTCACGATCGACACGGTCCAGTCGTTCGGCGCCGACGTGCGGGCGATGTCCATCGACGGGAGCAACGTCCGGACCGCGGCCGGCGGGCCGCTCGAGTTCGCCAACCCGCTGGGCAGCGTGCCCGTGTACGAGGCCAACGGCGAGCACACGAGCAAGCGCGATCGTCCGGCCGGTGACGGCCGGTGGTACCTGGTCAAGCTCGCCGCCCCGCACTACCGGCTCATCCCGGAGTACTGGATCGAGGGACCGGCGGCCTGGAACGAGCCGATCAGGACCGGCGCGGACGAGTCGTTCTTCGTCGTCACCGATGCCCGTGGCCTGGCCGACTTCGGCCTGAAGCCGCCCACGGGACCCGTGACCGAGGGCACCGAGCCGAGCGGCGCCGGGACCCGGCTGGCGCCGATCACGGAGGAGGAGACCGCTCCCCACGACGAAGAGCGCGAGCCGCTGAAGGAGACCGAGCCGGAGCCCGCTCCGGTGGCACGTGACCTGGAGTCCGAACGCGACACGACCTCGCCCGATACGGTGGCGGACAAGGCTCCCGCGTCGCCGAAGACCGAGCCGAAGAAGGCGACGGGACCGCCCGCTGTCGATCTGAACGAGGCGCGGGACGGCCGCCTGCGTGAGCTGGGCCTGCGGTTGTCGCAGATCCCGCGGGATGGCGATTGCCTTCCCCACGCGCTGGAACAGTCCGTGTGGGCGCGCGGGTTGGACTGGACGGGGATGCTGGCCGCACGCGGGGTCACGCCGGACGTGGCGGGCGCGCGTGAGCTCTTCGCCAGGGAATTCGTCCGGCAGTATCTGCACAATCCGGATCTGTTCGGCGGCGACGTCGACGCCGATCACGAGATCGGGTACGCCCGGCTGGCCGAGGCCATCGAACGGGCGCAGGCCGCCAACCGCGGCGGGAAGCCCTATGCCGGGGCCGAGGAGCTGGCACAGTTCGGCTCGGACCACACGCCGGAGTCGGTCGCGTACCAGATCGCCCGCCTGGGCAGCTGGGACAACCCCGGCGGCTTCGTGACACCGGGCATCGCCGCCACCGCGCTGGGCGTGGACATCCACGGCATCGGCGCGGCCCCGGGCAGTGGCCAGACCTTCCGTAGCAATTTGTCCACGCAGATGCGGACGCTGGGGGAACAGGTCAGGGATGTGCCCGTCATCGACCTGGTCTGGGAGGGGATCCACTTCCAGGGCACGGCCCCGGACAGCAAGACGGCGGTGCTGTCGAGCCGCGCGGAGGCGCCCGGCCTGCGAAGCGAGCTGGAGGAGCTGCTCGTCGACGAGGTGCGCCGTGAGGTGCTGTCGTTGCTGCACAACGACATCGACGACATTCGCGAGGCCCGGCGGCGGGTCGGCGAACTAGTGGACCCCGCGGACGTTCTGGCTCGCTTCGGCGGAACCGGCGCGCCGATCGGACCGGACGCGCTGGACGTCGCCAGGCGCGTCGCGGGGGATCTGGTCGAGGGCGCGCGGATCGCGGACGAGGTCCGGCCCGGCACGCCGCTACGCGGGGACTACGCCGGGCTGCGTGGGCTCAACCGGGACGAACTGCCGGATCCGATCCGGCTCGACGCTCGCGACGAGTACGCGGCGCGGTCGAAGGAGTTCGAGCGCAGGCTGGGCGACTATCTCGTCGAACATCGGGACGTGACCGCGGAAATGGGCAAGTTCGCCGCCGCGGTGTGGGACATGGTGACACCCGAACAGGCGCTGGAGGCGCACTCGGAGGACAACCATCCGGACGGTCCCAGCAACATGGGTTATACCGGCGGAGGCGTGCACGACGAGGAAGTCGTCCGCTCGGGGAACCTGCGCGAGCGGCTGAACTTCATCGATACCCTGTCGTTCTTCGATTTTTTCAAGAAGAAGTTCCCCGGATTACCCAAGCGATTCCCGGAAATAGCGGATCAGAAGGGAAAGTTCCGCAAGGGCACGGATCTTTACAAGTGGGTCAGCGAACCCATGACGACGGATGATCCTCGGTGGGCTCACCTTTCCTACGATGAGAAGTGGGGTATCCGCGCCGAGCGTGCGAAGAAGCTGCGCACCGACCTCGACCCGGCGTCGCTGCGCCCTCCGCTCTCCGCCAGGGAAGCCGAATACGTGCTGGACGATGGTCAGCTGACATGGCGGACCGCGGCCAACACGGAAACCGTCCAGATGGCGGGGAACGAGCAGCGCAAGGCCGAGGCCACCGGCGGGCTGATCACCACGGGCCTGGCCGCGACCGCGTACAAGCTGATCCGCTTCGCCGGGTTCCTGAAGGGGAACGGCGCGGACCTCGATCTGCCGTTGGTGCGGCTGGGCATTCTCGGGTACATGCTCCAGGGCAGGCACCACACCTTCCACGAAGCCATGCAGGCGATGGAATACGCGTACCCGAGCCTGTCCTACACCAACGACTGGGGCCGCCACCGCCAGCTGGCGCCGCTGACCGAGGACGAACTCCGGGAGCACGTCGCCGTGGACGGGAAGTTCCCGGACGAGCACGCGGTCGAGCTGGAATTCCGTGATCTCGACGGGGCGGAGTCTTCGAGCGGAGCGGACCACAGCGGCGATGACGGCTACGACAGCGACGATTCGGGTTCCAGCGGTTCGAGTGGTCCGGAGGTCATCAGCGGATCGAATCCGGTGCGGCAGAAGTACTCCCTGGACCCGGCGAGGGCGGAGGCGCGTGATGAGATCGCTCGGCACCGCGAAGGAAGCGAGTTCCAGCGTCAGGCCTACGCGCTGGCTGTCGATTGGCGTTCCCAGGTCATGGGGGCCGACTCGTCCCTGGCGCGGCAGGACCGTACGGCGCAGTCGCCGAACTGGCTGGTGCGGCACGCTCCGGAGATCGCGCGCACCATGCTCGGACAGCGGCCGGACGTCGCGGAAACGCTCGACAGGCGGATTCTGGCCGAACTCCACCGGCAGCTCGCCGATGTGCTCACGGCTTCTCTGTTGCGGATGGCCGAAGCGGGAACGACCGGGCAGACCGAATGGTCGATGATCCGCTCGGCCTGGCAGCAGACGGAGGCCATGCGGGCCGGTTATGCCCGGCTCTACGAGACCCACTATGCCGGGCATCTTTCGGACGATCAGCTCACTCGGCTTCGCGGCCAGTACTGGGGAAAGTTCACCGGCTACCAGCGATCCCTGAAGACCGCGGCCGGAGTCGTGAAACAGGATGCGGACGAAGCCGCGGTACGGAAGGAACGGGAAACCCAGCGCGCGTCCGGAAGGTCCCTCCTGAACGAAGTCCGGGACGCGGATCTCGACGATCGGGAACGGGCGACGGTGGACGAGCTGGCCATGGCGCTCGGGCACTTGGCGGCGGCGAAAAGTCCCGACGAGCAGCGCGAGGCCGGCGACGTCGACGAACTGGCCAAGGCGATCGGCAAGTCCTTCCGCGAGCTCCGTGAGGAACGCTTCTTCGATGTCGAGTGGGACGAAGCCCGTGGCCGCATTCTCCGGGATTTCGGCGAGCCCGCTCTCCTGCTCGCCCGTATCGACCACCTGGACCCCGGGAACGACAGCGCGGTAGGGGAAAACGAGCACGACACCCGGGCGTGGAGCATGGCGGTACTGGGACCGTTGCGCGAGCCGTGGACCGGGGACGCGGACCAGAGGTTCGTGCACGGCCGTCTGGTGGAACTGCTCGCGCGACTGCGGCTGAACTGGGTGAAGGCCGCCGATGACGAGGCGCGGCAAGCCGCCGAGGAGGAGATCGACCGGCTGCTCGACGGCTCGCTGTTGCCCGACCTGCAGAAGTGGTTCAACCGGGACGGTGTGTCCCGAGTCGATTTCGCTCCGGAGAACCGGGACGAACTCCGGTACCGGGCCGGGGAGAACGGGATCCGGTTCGCTGCGGCGAAGTTCGAGGCGGATCTTCACGAGGAGATCCGCGAAGGCCAGCGAGCGCTGGCGATGGACAGTGACCCCGGGCGGCGGTGGGATTCCGCCGTGGCCGCGCTGGGGAAGTCTCTGGAGATCAGGCGGGGAATCGAGCTGGGCTCTGCGGACCAGCAACGACTGTGGCTGGCCATGGCGGCGGCGGTCGCGGGGAAGCCGCGGGAGGAGCAGACCGGATACGGGGCCACGCTGCGTGCCGAGTACGACCGGCTGCTGGAGGACGATCCCGGGACGCGGCTGCTCACCGAGCTCGACGCGGCCCTGGCCGGCAGGCCGGTGGAAAGCGCGCAGCGGCGGCGGAGCCGCACCATGCTGGGCTCGCTGCGTCAGCCGGGCAGCGGCCAGGTGGGGACGAGCCGCGTCCGGGTGTACCGGCGGCTGGCCGACCTCCTGGCCGCGGACCTCGCCGAAGCCGATCCGGAGGAGACCTGGGAGCGTCGCGCTCCGGTGGCGTGGCGCGTCGAGCACTGGCTCAACTCCGACGGTCTGGCCAGGGTGTGGTTCGGTCATTCGTTCGAGGACTTGGCCGAGAGCCGGCTCGAGTCGGATCCCTTCGCGGCGGAACTGGCCGCGCTGGAAGCGGAACTGGACGAGCGGATACCGCCGGAAACCGAAACCGCCGAGCTCACCGAGGAGGAGTCGCGGCGCGCGGCCGAGCTGTTCGGCGACCAGCCGTTCCCGCGTCAGGGACGCGGCCCGAGCCTCAGCGAACAACAGCGTCTCTGGCAGCGGATCGGCCAGGCCGGGGTACGCGGGAACCTCGACGCCGAGACCGCCCGCGCGCTGCGGCGGAGGTTCGAACACCTGGTCCGGTACGACGTGCGCACGGGGCTGCTCCGGAGGTTCCGGCAGCGACGGAACGACGAATTCGCACAGGCCAGGGAGACACTGGAGGACCAGCCCGCGCGGCGCGAACAGCTGTTCCGGGACTACGCGCGCGCCATGCTGGGCCCGGTGCGGGAACCCGGCTTCGCAGACGAAAGCCAGGACCTGACGGAGCTGCACGAGGACCTGACCACGCTGCTGGCCGCGCGGCTGGCCGAGCTCTACCTCGGCGTCCGGGGCTTCGGTGAATGGACGGCGGAGGCGTGGGAGCAGACCCGGTTCGTCCGCCAGGAGGCGGAGCGGGTGCGCTCCTGGCAGCGGGACGAAATCCCGTTCGCCGGCGCGCGAACCGGCTACGCGGTGGACGAGTCGGCCGCCGACCAGCGGTTGCTGCAGGCCGGCACCCACGAGCTGGCCTACCTGGTGGCCGACTTCGAGGACATGCTGGACGAACTCGAGCGGGAGGCGCGCGACCTTTCGGCCGGGGCCGGTTCGCTCAACGTGGACCCGGCGGACCGGCGGCGCAGGGCCGCGTCGCTGGTCGGCTCCCTGATCGGCGGGGACCGGGCGGCGGGGCTCGGCGCGGAAGAGGTGGCACGGCTTCGCGAGCGGATGGTGGATCTCGTCGGGCGGTACCTGGATCTCGGTCCCGACCCGATGGCACGCGTGGCGGGTGTCCTCACCCGGCTGCGGGAAGGCGCCGGCTACACCGGGCTGCGGGAACTGTTCACCACGAGGAATCCGACGCCGCGGTACGAGGACGACGGCGTACGACTGCCGGGCTACGAGGAAAACGAGATCATCGGCCCTGGCCTCGACCAGCTCGCCGAGCGGTTCGAGCGGCACTGGGCAGGCAAGGCGGCCGCGGGACGGGCTCACCTGGACGGCCTCGACCCGGGGCACCTGCGCTGGGGCGCGCTGAGCCGGGCCGAGAAGGTGCTCGGCCCGCTGGACGAGCGGCGGTTCACCCGGGGCGGCCTGTCCCTCGACCGCGCCAGGCAGCTGTACCAGCACATGCTGCACGCGGTGGCCGGCGAACTCGCGCGGGGAGATTCCGGCACCGGGCTCGCCAGGGAACTGTGGGCGGGGACGCCGGAGGCACCGGGATTCGACCACCTGCGGGAACTGAGCGAACGTGGTGTCACCTCCGGCGCGGACGGGAACGACTGGCAGGCGGAGGCCGAACAGCTGATCGGCCCGCGCACGGAGGTCTCACGTCCGGAGACGGCGGACGAGGCGTCGTGGACCACGCTCCACAGAGGACTGGTGGACGCGGTCGCGGACGCGGGACGGCGTGGTGGCCACCGCGCGGCCGAGTACCGGGCGCGGCGATTGCTGGCGGAGGTCATGCCGATCGGGACCTCGACGGGACCGATGCGGGTGGACCAGCTGGTGGCGACCGCCCGGTGGGGGCTGGACCGGCTGCCCCACGCGGAGACGTTGCGGCTGGCGGCGCTGGAATGGCTGCCGCGCCCGGCGGGTTCCGAGGCGGCGCGGTACCAGACAGTGCTGAATGTGCTTGCCTTCCTGACTCATCTGCACGGCGCCGACGCGATGAACCCGGCGGCGGTGGCGGGCACGGTCGCGCGGCTGCTGGCCGACCCGGACGCGCTCCGCGCGGCCCAGCCGGAGAACGACCGGTTCGCCGATGACACCGCCGCTCGCGCGTTGCGTCGGCGCCTCGGCGCCTCGGAGAAGCGGGAAGTCGTCTACAGCTATGACGACGGGTCGGTGAAGATGGTCGTCTTCCCCAGCAAGCAGGGGGATGTGGCCGCCGCGGGCACGATGGCCGAGCGGTTCGGCGAGGCGGGGCCGCGGAAGTACGCGCGGGTCGATCCGGAGACCGGTGAACCGGAGCTGCTGCCCGGGGAGTGGCCGGAAAGGACGGTGCTGGTGGACTTCCACGCCGGTGGTGATCGGGCTCGCCCCGGGAGCGATCCGGTGCGGATGGCGAAGCGGGTGTGGACGAGCCTGCGGGCCGGCGGCTGGAACCCGTCGGGCGACCTGATCTCGTTCGCCTGCGCGCCGCTCGGCTCCGACTACGAGCGCGCGTTCACCGGAACGCTGAAGTCGTTGGGGCACAAGGGTTTGGTCTTCGTGCCCACGAAACTGCCCGCCACCACCGAGCGCGGCGATCTCGTCGTCACCGACGGCGGTACCTTCGTCCGCTCCGACACTGTTCTCCGTGCTGGGGCCCCGGTGTTCGACACCAGCCACGACCAGTTCGTCCACGACCCGGTCCTCGGCCGCCTCCGCCTCCGCGGCCCGCCTCGGGGCGATGGTGACACCGGACGGGATTCGGTGGAACCGGAGCGTGGCCGCAGGAGGAGGTCGCGCGATGCCGACGCGCGGCTGCTCGGGGTGAACCCGGGCTATTCCGGGCATGTCGAACAGCCGGTTCCCGGTGGCCTGGCGGTGCCGTTCTTGCAGGTGGACACCAGTGAGTTCGGTGGGTTCGTGCCCGACCTGTTGGACAGTATCGACCGCTCTGTTCGTCCGGTCTCCCGTTCGCCTTCGCCGCGCCCGGCGTCCCGGGCGTCGTTCCGTGCCACCGACGGCCGGCCGTTGACGTCGGAGCGGCTGACGAACGAGTTCGGTATCCCACTTCGTTTCCAGGAGCGGATCCGCGATTTCGTGGACCGCTTCGGGGTTGTGCTGGACGTCCGGCCCTCCAACCCGGCCTCGGTGCGGTGGCTGGAGCGGGGCGCGCTGCCCAAACCGCTGGAGATGAAGGCGAAGACGATCAACCCGCTCGACGTGTACCTGGGCGCGCGGGAGGAGCACATCGGCCTGGTCGGCTATTTCCGGCCGGAAATGCCGCCGGCGTCGATCCTCGACGGTCTCGAGCCGGATCGCCGTGCGGCCGTCGTACGCCGATACGATATGCGGAGGGTCGAATTCACCGCGCTGGCCAGGAGTATGGCTTCCTACGAGCGATCCGGACAGTTCCGGGTGGTCGACGGCGTTGTGGAGCAGGATGGCGGCTACCAGAACTTCAAGTTCGTCGCGGGCGATCTGGACATCTTCGACGCCTGGTATCCGGATGACGGGACGCGCCTGTCGGAACAGGCCTATGACGACGTCATCTGGCTGCTGACCCATCGCGACGTCGGTGTGCAGCACGGCGCACACATGTACTGGCAGCCGAAAGACGCGTTCCAGCGGAAGATCTACCAGGATATCGTCGAAAAGCACCAGTTGGACGCGGTCGGCTCCGAGCCGTTGATCCGTTTCGTGCCTTGGGAGTCCGCTGAACTGGTGTATGTGGGCAGGGCGGTCAGGATCCCGGGTTCCGGCGAATTGCGGAATGTGGACGATGCTGCGGCTGTTCGGGAGCCGGGGAAGGACACTGATTCGTTGGGCGTTGATCCGATGCGGGCCGACCAGGTTGTCGGTGAGAACGGCCTGGGTGAGTCGAGCGCCGAGGATCGGCTGGACCCGGCTCCGTCGGGTGAGAACGGGCAGGACGCGGATTTGCGTGGGTTCGGGGCGCCGGGTCGGTTTGGTCGGCCGTTGCTGGAGTTGGATGATTTGTTGCGGGCGGATGTGGCGAGTGAGTTGCGGGGGCAGGATGGTTCGTGGGCTTCAGGTGATGAGGTCAAGCGGGCGTACGACCAGTGGGTGTTGTGGCGTAGCGATCAGGAGACTGCGGATCCGGAGTTTCGGGCGAGGCCGGAGAATCTTCGGAAGACGGCGCAGGAGATTGCTGCGGTTGCGAGGGCGAAAGCCAGGGGTATCGATCCGCTTGTTCTTCTGGGGCGTCAGCCAGGTGGGATGCCCCGTCGTGCGCGGCCGCGCACCGGGGAATCGGCGGCGGGACCGGCGCCCCAGGAGACCACTGCAGACAGTCCGGCGCCCGACTCCGCTCTCGCCCGCGGTATCCGGCCCGCTGCCGGGCAGACCCCGGTCATCACCGTCCCAGACCAGAGCCAGCGGGTGGCGGTCAAGGAGGAGTACAGCTGGGAGTCGAGGCTCGCGGTTAATACCGTGTCGGGGATGGTGCAGGTGTTCGAGCGTGCGGGGCAGGGGGATGTGCTGGGGCAGTTGTTGTCGGCTGAGGATCAGGGCATGCTGGCCAGTCTGCGGGACGCGATCCGGGTGCATGTGCTGGAGTTGCTGGAGCAGGGCCGGGAGTTGCCGGATATGCATCTGGAGTTCCGGGCCGATATGCGGGTGAAGGATCGGTTTGGTGTGCGGTTGCAGGGGATGGTGCGGGATCGGTTGCTGGATGGTTTGCTGGGGGAGGTGCAGGCGCGTATCGGTCTTGCCGAGGGTTCGCCGGGCAGGATCGTGAAGAATGATGAGTGGTATGACGGAGATCGGTTGGACGCGGGCAGGCTGGGCCTGGAAATCCACTTCGAAAAGCCCAAACATTCAAAATACGCTGGTTTGGTGTTCAGGGTGTATCGGTCCGCGTATGGGAGGGTGGCTGACTATCGCAGTGGTGGTAGGGCGGCGTGGATGTTTTTCACTGGTGATGGGGTGTTGACGTCGGGGTCGAGGCGGCGGTTGGGGTATCTGCTGGACGGGTGGGGTGAACGCAACGCCGAAGCCTGGAGGGCAAACGCGTCCTCGACGGAGCTCGGTTTTCAGATCAACACCGGGGCGGTCGCGGAGAAGCGGGATGTGGTGGTCGACGATGTCATCACGATCGCAGAAAGGATGCTGAAGCACCACGGGTTGTCCGATCGGGATGCGCGTGATGCCGCGATCACCACCGCACTCGGCATCCACACAAACACAGACCCCAACCTTCGCCCGCTGATCTACGGTCGGTCCGCCGGTGCGGTGGTGAGTGCTACGCAAGGACCCGCGCATCAAGACCGGAGTCTGGTCTGGCCTGGTCAGTCCGAGCGCAGGAGGGCTGTCCCACGCGTCAGCGAACACCCCTTGATGAAACTCGACACCCATCAACAACGTAGTCGGGTCAAGGAGGAGTACAGCTGGGAGTCGAGGCTCGCGGTTAATACCGTGTCGGGGATGGTGCAGGTGTTCGAGCGTGCGGGGCAGGGGGATGTGCTGGGGCAGTTGTTGTCGGCTGAGGATCAGGGCATGCTGGCCAGTCTGCGGGACGCGATCCGGGTGCATGTGCTGGAGTTGCTGGAGCAGGGCCGGGAGTTGCCGGATATGCATCTGGAGTTCCGGGCCGATATGCGGGTGAAGGATCGGTTTGGTGTGCGGTTGCAGGGGATGGTGCGGGATCGGTTGCTGGATGGTTTGCTGGGGGAGGTGCAGGCGCGTATCGGTCTTGCCGAGGGTTCGCCGGGCAGGATCGTGAAGAATGATGAGTGGTATGACGGGGATCGGTTGGACGCGGGCAGGCTGGGCCTGGAAATTCACCTGGACGATCCCAAGAAAACCGCAAAAGACGCTGGTTTGGTGTTCAGGGTGTATCGGTCCGCGTATGGGAAGGTGGCTGACTATCGTAATGGAGGGGTGGCGTGGATGTTTTTCACTGGTGATGGGGTGTTGACGTCAGGGTCGAGGCGGCGGTTGGGGTATCTGCTGGATGAGTGGGCACGCGGCAACGTGGAAGCGCGGAGGCGCGTCGAGGATTGGACTGAGCTGGGTTTCCACCTCAACACCGGGAAAGTCACCGCGAGGCGGGAGGTGGTGGTCGATGAGATCACCACGCTCGCCGAAGAGATGCTGAAGCAGCACGGGGTGTCCGATCAGGAGACGCGGGAAGCCGTGATCACGGCCTCGCTTACCCTCTACCTGAACATAGCCCGCCAGTCCGCTCCGTTGCTCTATGGCAAGTCGTCGAGCTCCGCGAATACTGTTGAGCGGGGTCCGGAGTACCGAGATCGGGCGCTGGCCTGGCCTGGCCAGGGCGAGCGGAAGCGGATCACTCCGCGTGTCAGCGACCGTCCGCTGCTCAACCTCACCAATCAGCAGCAGCGGCACTGGTTCGGGGCAGCGGAGCACGTGTGGGAGTCGAAGCTCACCGAGAATCGCTCGCAGAAGATCAAGGAAATGCTCGAGGAGGCAGATCGCGAGGGGCGGGATGTGCTGACGGACCTGCTCTCGCCTGCTGATCGGCGTGTGCTGCGAGGATTACGGCTGGAGATCCAGACTCATGTTCTGGATTTGTTGCGGCAGGGCCGGGAGTTGCCGGATATGCACTTGGAATTGCGGGCCAGAGAGTTTGTGACCGATCAGCTCGGTGTGCGGTTGCAGGGGATGGTGCGGGATCGGTTGCTGGATGGTTTGCTGGAAGAAGTACAGGGCAACATCGATCTCGCCGTAGGGACTCCGGGCAGGATCGTGAAGAATGATGAGTGGTATGACGGGGATCGGTTGGACGCGGGCAGGCTGGGCCTGGAAATTCACCTGGACGATCCCAAGAAAACCGCAAAAGACGCTGGTTTGGTGTTCAGGGTGTATCGGTCCGCGTATGGGAAGGTGGCTGACTATCGTAATGGAGGGGCGGCGTGGATGCTCGTCACTGGTGATGGAGCGTTGACGTCGGGGTCGAGGCGGCGGTTGGGGTATCTGCTGGATGAGTGGGCACGCGGCAACGTGGAAGCGCGGAGGCGCGTCGAGGATTGGACTGAGCTGGGTTTCCACCTCAACACCGGGAAAGTCACCGCGAGGCGGGAGGTGGTGGTCGATGAGATCACCACGCTCGCCGAAGAGATGCTGAAGCAGCACGGGGTGTCCGATCAGGAGACGCGGGAAGCCGCGATTACCACCACCCTCACGCTCTACACGGGCGCTTCCTACCAGGTCCCACCGTTGTTGTATGGCCGGCCGGCAGGTTCCGACGACGTGCGAGGTCCGGAGCATCGGGGCTGGATGATCGGTGACGATGCGGGTGCCGCCGGTGCGGGCCGGCGGCGTGGGAGGGGTGCTGCGCTGGGCGTGGTACCGGTCGCGGGTGGGATGCGGGTCGATGACGCGGTGGTGTCGGTGCTGGGCGAGGACGCGCTGGCTGGGTTCGGGGTGTCGCTGGGCGAGCGGATTGTGCAGTCTTTGCGGAGTCCTGGCAATGGTGGACGGGTGTGGCCGGATGTCCGTGCTCAGGTGACGTTGACGTCCGAGTTCTATCTGCAGCTGGATGACCGGTTCGTGGGGACCGGGAGCGGCGGGGGTGTGTATCAGACGCTGCGGGGGAATGCTCGCCGGGTTTTGGGTGATCTGGTGCTGGAGGCTGTGCGGTCGGTTCCGGTGCCCGGGGAGCATCGGAGGGCGTTTGACGAGCTGGTCGGGAATCTTGAGTTCGATTGGGCGTTCCGGCGGGGGAAGCCGGAGGGGCTCGACGATGGTAAGTTCCGGTTCGAGTTGCGTGAGATGTTCACCGCGGAGCCGCAGTCGGCTGTGCGTGATCTGGATTTCCTTCCTTCTGAAGTTGTCCTGCCTTCCGGCGTGATTGCTGAGCGGTTGTCGTGGGCGTCTCGGCAGTATCTGTCGTGGCGGATGAAGGATTTCCATCAGGAATTCCAGAGCAAGTCGCCCGGCGAACGATCACAGTTGTTCTTCGGGATGACGAACAAGTTCTTGGTGCCGGACTTCAAGTCGATTCCGCTGGGGCAGCGGCGGTGGAAGGATCGCGAGCTGAAGCTGGGCCGGGTGTGGCTGCTGGAGCAGCTCGCGCAGCGGGCGGTGGGCAAGACGCCGGTGCACGGCGCGGGTGAGTCGTGGATCCGTATCGGGTACGTCAACGGGGTGGCCCGTGGGGTGCGGGTCTCCTCCGCCGAGACGCCGTCGCCCACGCGGGTGACCGGTGTGCCGGTGTCGTCGCGTTCTCCCGGGCGGCCGGGCCAGTCGGGTGAGGCGGATGAGGTGCTCGACACTTATGAGGTGCCCCCTGTGGCGTCCGAGCCGGTGCGGGAGCAGGACTCGCGGGGGGTCAAACGTAAGCACGACGCCCCTGAGCAGGATCCTGAGCCACAGGCGGTGCCGGAGCCGGTTGTTGGTGATTCCGTTGGTGGGGAGCAATTGTCTGAGGTTGGTTCTGATGTGGGGCGGTTGTCGCCGGAGCCGGATGTTTTGGGGGGTTTGCTGGGGTTTGAGGGTGAGGGTGGTCTTCCGTCGTGGATCAGTTTTGATGGCGATTTCGCGCAGGATCTGACTGATCCGTTTGGTGTGGATCCGAGGCAGGTTGACCCGGTTATCGGCGAGCACACCGGTGAGCTGAGCGCCCTGGATCTGCTGGATCCGGCTCTGTTGGATGAGGAGATGCTGGATCCGGAGTTGTGGGGCGTGGAGTCGGGTGGTGTTGGTGGGTCGTTGCGGGTGTTGGACGATTTGTTGCGGGAGGGTGTGGCGAGTGCGTTGAAGAGGCCGGATGGTTCGCGGGCTTCGAGTGGTGAGGTTGAGCAGGCGTATGGGCGGTGGGTGTTGTGGCGTGAGGGGCGGGAGGCGGTGGATCCCGATTTTCGGGTGAGGCCGGATACGACTGAGCGGGTTGTGGAGGAGATTGTCGCGGTCGCGGTGACTGAGAACAGTGGTACTGATCCTCATGAGCTGCTGCGTCTGCGGGGTGGGGCGTCTCGTCGTGGGCCTCCGCACATCACGGAGTCCGAGGCAGGACCCGCGCCCCGGGAAACCTCCACCCCGGCTACCCAGCAGAACACAACGCGATCCACCGGCGAGAACGAGAATTCCGCACCGGTGACACCGGCCGTCGATACCGGCGAAACGGAACTGAAGACGGAAGACGTCCTCGCACGGTTGCCCGCGGAACTGCGCGAAAGCCGCTCGCTCGCCGGGGGCGAGATCATCGGCACGAACCACCGGCCGCACCACAGCGAGGACGGATCGGCGGTCGGGCAGGTCTCGGTCGGACGCGTGCTGGCACGGATCCTGCCCGGGGTGGAATGGAAGAAGCTGCCCGTGTTCGAGCAGCAGGTCATCACCAACCCCGGACCGCTGGTCGGCGAATGGAAGGAGCGGCTCCTCACGACCACGAGCGGCGTCCAGTACCTGTTGCGGGCCCGGATGTTCTTCGACTTCGAGCATCCGGACATGAAGCTGCTCGGGCCTGGCTCGCGAGAAGCCATGACAGCGGTCGCCAAGGGCAAGCGGAAGTTCGAGACGGACCACACCACCTGGCACGACAACACTTTCGCGCCGACGCTCACCTCCTCGTCCCTGCCCGGTGCCGTGTTCACGGTCCAGCCCAAGGCCGGGTTCGAGCCGGATCGGGAGCTGGTCACGAAGTCCGTCGACGAGCACGGCGACAGCCGCGTCGGCAAGGGGAACAAGGGACATCTCCTCCAGGTGCCGACCCGGTACGTGTTCTTCCTGACCGACGCCAAGGGCCGGGTGATCGTCTCGCCGGAGACCGACGACCGCGGCCGCGTCACCGAACTCGGCGAAGTGAACCTCAAGACCTCGCTGGACCCGATCGAGCCCGACCCGGCCCCGCTGGTGCTCGAACACGCGCCCGGCGGCCGGATCGAGGAGGTGGACGAGCGAGGCCGCGCCGCGCTGGCGGAGGCGGGTGTCCACCGGCTGGAGCCCGGGATGTCCCTGCCCGGCAAGCCGGTCGTCCGCGACGTGATCCTCCATCCCCTGGAACACGGCCCGGACTTCTTCGAGCAGATCGTCACGCTGATTTCCCAGGAGTTCGGCGGAAAGCTGGACAAGACGCTGGGGAGGCTGTCGCACGGCAGGCAGTTCCTCCGCCAGTTCCTCAGCCGGGACGACGTCCGCGCGCATTTCTCCGAGATGGCGGTGACGACCTCGGATCCTGCGCCGCAGCAGGGCGGCAGGCGCACTCCGGAGCTCTACCGGGGGACCAACCGCGGCGGGGTCGAGATCTTCACGCACGTGACCCAGCTGGAAATGCGTCTCGTGCCGGTGTACTACGTGGTCGCGCCCGAATCGTCGATGCAGGTCACCGAGGCGGCCAGGGCCCACGCCGAGACGGTCGACGAGTCGGGTGTCGAATACCGGAAGGGGCTCAAGATCGCCGCGGGCGCCGGTGGCGACGCCGGGGTGATCACGGTGGTCGGCGGAACCGTGGTCGGCCTGGAGCACGCGAGCCAGCACTCGGGCACGCTGTCCCGTTCGGTCGCGGTGAAGGACAAGCTGGAGGCCACCGGGCCTGCCCGCCCCTACTCGGTCGTCTACCAGCCGCAGGTGCGGCTGATGGGCCGGGGCTGGCGGACCCTGCGGGGCGCGGTCACCGGTCGCCTGCGGCAGCCGGCGCATCGGCGCGACGGCGCGGGCACCGAGCTCGCCCCACCGGTATTCGAGTTCAAGCGGGGAAACCAGCGGGAGTTCTTCGCGCACTCGGAGCGGTGGTCGGGTCCCGTCGCCGGCCGGGCGGATTACTTCCCCGAGGCGGGCGTCGGCGAATGGTTCTACGACACGGCGATGCCGTTGATGCGTCAGCTGCCGTTGCGGCGGCCGTGGTATCTGGGCCGGAAGCGATTCCTCCGCCCGTTCGACGATCCGTCGTTCAAGGGTGGTCTGTCCCCGCGCGC
This sequence comes from Amycolatopsis sp. NPDC059021, assembly GCF_042739895.1. Lineage (NCBI taxonomy): Bacteria > Bacillati > Actinomycetota > Actinomycetes > Pseudonocardiales > Pseudonocardiaceae > Amycolatopsis > Amycolatopsis sp. NPDC059021. The sequence goes on along the minus strand of NZ_JBHYIQ010000018.1, from coordinate 40,314 downwards.
GAAGCTCCTGACCGGCAACAACGACGAGCTGGCGCAGCGGCTGGACCCGGACGAGCTGGTGCGTGAGCTCTTCACGTCCCGCGACGGCGAGTACCGGTTCCCGATGACGCACCGGGGCTTCCTGCACGTCTACCAGTACCAGGTGGTGGTCAACCGCGTATCCGGTGAAGTGCGCGACGGCCCGCTGGTCACCGCCGAGGAGCTCAACCGCGTGCTGCGGGTCAAGGACCGAGAAGGGTCGCTCCAGCGGAGAGGCACGGAGACCACCCTTTTGTTCGGTGTCCAGGCCAGGATCTATTCGAGCTGGGGAATCCCCGTGTACCTGCTCTTCGCTGCCACCCGGGAGAGCAAGATCGCCAGGGGGCTGGAGTTCTCCCGCGAGTCCGGCAGCCACGTCGATCGACGGCTGGCCGCGTTCCTGAAGAAGGACGGCAAGTTCGGCAAGCACGACATGCGCGTTTTCGAGCAGGACAACACCTTCTCGATCCGCGTGTACGCCTCGCGGAAGCAGAACGCCGGGCTCCGCAAGTTCGTCTTCGGCCTGCCGGGCCGGGGGCTGCCCGTGTGGCGGGAGATCACCGGGGACCTGGACCGGAGCCTGCTGACCAAGACGATCCCGGCGTGGTTCCTCGTGCCCGAGCACCTCACCGGCCGCGAGCGGCCGGAGCGCGAAGAACCCGTTGTGACAGGGCACGAGATACTCGACGTCGTCCCGGCCGCGCTGAAGCCGGGCGCCGGGCACGATCTCGACCAGGTGCGGATCACCGAGTTCCTCGGCGACGAGCAACTGCGGGACATGGTGCTGGACCTGTTCGAGCGGTTGAGCGAGAACGATCCGATCGTGCGTTTCCAGCTGGGACGGATCCGGCAGATCGTGACCGACCAGCTTTCCCTGAGCGGGCTGAAGAACGATCCGCACCTGTTCCCCAAGGTCAGGACGATCACCGGCGCGGCGCACAAGCGCCGTCAGGGCATCCAGGAGTTCTCGGCCGACCTGTCGTTCAAGCCGGCGAAGGTGCTGAGCTGGAGCGCCCTGCCGACGGAGGCGCAGCAGCTCACCGTGGAGCGGGAGCACGGCAGGGGCGTCAAGACGGAACGGAAGTGGGGCAACGTCTACCGTCCGCTGCAGACCGCGGTCGTGTTCGCACCGAGCGGGAAGGGCGCTTCCCTGCTCGGTGGCGCCGAGGGGGAGCCGGCGGGCACGCGGGCGGGGTTCTTCGGCTCGGTGGTAGCCACGATCTCCCCGTTCACGTTCGGCAGCGGCAGGTCGGTGGCCCACGGTTCGCGGGCCGGCGAGCTGGTGTCGGTCGCGCAGCAGTCCGAGCCGGTGTTCACCGCCCGCGTCGAGGTCGAGGTGCTCGGTACGGCGCAGCGTGAGCACACCAGGCCCTGGACCTTCGGCTTCACCCGGCCCAAGCTGACCAGGGCCGGGGGCCGCCTCGTCACCCAGGCGGAGGTGCAGCTGACCCGGCGGCAGCTGTACGCCTTGCTGACCGAGGAGCAGCGGGAAGGCTTCCGGGCGGGGCAGCGGAGGTGGAGCCTGGCCTTCGGTCCCGACTTCGAGGAACTGCTCGGAGCGGCCGGGCACCGGAAAGCCACGCCACCGCGGCTGATCCTGCCGCCGCCCGCTTCACTGGCGGACGGCGGCGCGACCCGGAAGTCGCTCGGGTACGGCTGGATCGCCGACCGCATCGACGCGAACGTCGTCACCCTGCTGCGCAGGCAGCTGGAGGCCACGCTCGGCAAGGAAAAGGCACACCGGCTGCTCCCGCCGCACTCCGTGGTGAAGGGCAACCAGAACCAGCGGAAGATCACCCGCCTGCTGTCCACCCTGAACCAGTCGAGCGCGAACATCCTCAACGGCGGTGACCACGAGCCGATCCGGCTCACGGACTGGTTGAGCGGGGAGACCTACGACGTCGTCGTGACCGGTGATCTGTCCGGGGTCGCCTTCGAGCGTATCGAGCACCACGGGCCAACCAAGATCGAGCGGCAGGCGCCGCTGGAACGCAAGGCCGCGCGGGTGGTGCACCGGACGTTGCTGAACCTGTTCCTGGCCACGCGGTGGGGTTCGCGGTTCAACCAGCAGGAGACACACGAACCGGGCCGGCCGCTGCCTACGACCGGCCAGGGCCCCGGTATCGGGGCGTTCGGTTTCGGGGGTGCCTGGTTGGCGCAGCTGGGCAACCGGGCCCGCAAGAAGGCCTATCCCCAGGCCGAGGAACACATCGAGACCGCGAAGGCGGCCGGCGCGATGGCGTCCTACACCGGGAAGTTCGACCAGCGGATCCGGATTCTCCGGCACGGCAAGGAATACGCCTCGGTCCGGGACGTGCGCCGGGTTTCGGTCAAGCAACATCCCGCGGAGTCCGACCCGGCGCCAAGACAGCACCGTCTCGGACAGGTCGACAAGCGTGGCAAGACCGTCGTGCATCGCGGCTGGAGCCGCGAGCAGCTGGACGAATGGCGCCGGGCGAGCGAGGACGGTGACCCGGTGCTGTCCCTGCCGGACAACGGCAGTTCGTGGACCGAGCGCCTGTTCGCCGACGTGAACGAGCTGAAGCGGTCGGCGATCGAGATGCTGACGTCCCTCTGGGGCGAGGCGGCGATCACCCCGGACGTGCGGCGGGCGATCGACTGGGGCTTCAGCCCGCTGCGGCTCGCGCCGTTGCTGAAGGCGAGTTCGGACGCCGGGATCCCGATCGAGATCCCCGGGATGCACCTTGAACTGCACGCGCGGGCGCTGCGCAGCAGGTTCGCGAACCTGGCGCAGATCGATGTCACCAGGACCACGAAGATCAAGGACAAGGCCGAATCCGAGGTAACGACCGGGAACAGCCATGAGCTGAACCGGCCCGGGATGAACGTCTACGGCGGTTCGCTGCACCCGGAGGGCGCCGACAGCCGCGCCGAAGGCCGGAACTACTTCGGCAGCAATATCGGCAACACCGTCAACGACAACAAGGCGATCCGCGCGCCGGAGGCGTCGACGCTGACCCAGTCCGGCGTGCGGCGGGACGACCGGTCGAAGGCGCCGATGTCGAAGGAAACGGTGGGCAAGAAGGACAAGCTTTCCCAGGGCAGGCTGGTGGACATCGGCTGGGCGCTGGCCGCGGCGAAAACGGACGGCGGCAGGAAGCCCCGGCCGGACAAGGTCGACGTGTGGCGGCTGCCGGCCGTCACGGACGCCGCGCGCGTCCGGATCCGCAACGACGTCGCCGAGGAGCTGACCGGGCAGAAACTGCCGGATTCCCTCAAAGACGCCGCGAAGGATCTGCACGAGAAGAACGAGAAGTGGGCCGACGCGATCGAAGCGCGCAACGGCGCCGAAGAGGCGCTTCGCGACGCGGGACGGGCGATGGACACCGCGCAGGAAACAGTGCGCGAGGCCAACGCGAAGGTGCTGGCGACGCGGAAATCCGGGCTGAACGCCGGCATGGCGCGAAAGGCGAAGGTCACCGGGACCCGGGAGGCCAAGTCGGCGGCGGCGAGGCGGGAGCGCGAGGCCAAGGTGCGGGCTCGCCGGGCCCGGAACGTCCGGGCGGAGGCCGAGGCGGACCACCAGCGCAAGGTCGAGGCCTTCGAGGAGGCGCTCGAAACCTGGTCGACGGCCCAGCGGACGGAAAACGAGGCGATCCAGGCCTACCACGATTCGCTGCGGAAGCACGCTTTGGAGACCGTCAAGCAGTACGAGCGGGACCGCGAAGACGGCGTCTACGCCGCGATTGATCGGACGACCGCCGAGATCGGGAAGCTGAACGAGGAAGCCGGACGGATCGAGCGGCGGATGGAGGCCGCTGGGCGTGCGGCGGAGCGGCTGTTCGAGCGTGGTGGCGTGACCAGGGTCGAAGCGCTCGAGCAGGTCGGCGAACCGCGGCTGCGCGCCGAGCGTCGCGCCGTCACCGCCCGGCTCCGTCGGGCCCAGCGGCAGCTGACCAAGCTCGGGGCCGAGCGGGATCTCGTCGAGCAGACGCCGCTGGAGGGACATGCTCCGGCGCGTCGTGCGCAACTGGACGAAGTGCGGCGGCTGCGTACCCAGTTCGACGTGAGCTCGCGACGGCTCGCGGCCAGGGAACGTGCCGAGTCCGAGGCGAGGAAGCGCCTGCTCGACGTCGTCTCCCGGCGGGTGCGGTCGGGCACGACCACCGAGGCACGCGAAGTCGAATGGCGCCGCGCCGAAGAACTCGCGAACGGCTATCGCGCCGAGCACGATCGCCTCCACACGCGACTCGCCGAGGCCGAGCGCCGGGTGGACGAGCTTCGCGGTCGGATGGCCGCCGAGCCGTCCCTCTCGGCGGAGGCCATCACGAGTGTCCGGGAGCGCGTGGGTACCGAGCGCTGGGACCGCGCTGTCCGTGCCGCCGAGGCGAAGGCCACCGACCCCGATCAATGGCGGGACCGGGCGCGGCAGTTGCTGAACCTGGCCGTCCTGCGCCCACGCGATGGGGTCCGGCCGGTTACCGGCAGGTCGGCCGTGCAGCGGGCCCGGCTGCTGACCGAAACGATGATCGACGTGCTCGCCCACCAGCTGGCGCGGGATGCGATGGCCGCGAAGTACACCGAGAACGAGAGTCCGGCCGCCCAGCTCGCGGCGATTCTGCGCGAGCGGTACCAGGATCGGCTCGACACCGGGGCTTTCCACGATGCCTGGTCGATGAAGATGTTCTACGAGCGTCACGACGGCCGCGATCACCTGTTCACCGAGGCACGGCCGCGGCTGGAACGACTGGGCGCGGACAGCTGGCACGAGTTCCGGAAAGCACGGACGGCGGCGCGGGGACTGCTCGGTGAGGAGTTCCTCGGCCAGGCACGTGGCGAGGCCGAAGAGCGCTTGCTGCAGGACATGGTGAACGTCGTGGCGCACCAGAACGCGGACGAGGCCGGTGACCTCGCCCGCCGGCTGAAGGAGGAGTTCGACCGGCTGCGCGGCGAGGCCGCTGCGGCGGTCGAAAGCCGCCGTGCTGCGCAGAACGACGAGTTGTCGGAGGCGATCAAGCACCAGGCGGAGCAGCGTCGGCGGGTCGAGCTGCGGCAGCCGAACCTGTTGCGTGCGGAGAAACGGGAAGCCGACGCGCGGGAGGCTGTTCTCGCCGGGGTGCGTGACGGTTCGCTCGTACCGGGTGTCGAGCTGCCCGGTGAGCTGCGCTGGATTCTTGCCGAGACCGGGCTGGCCGAGTTCCGCGCGCGGCACGAAGCGACCTACGGCGAACTGATTGCCGCCCAAGCGAAACTGCGCGGTCCGCCCGAGACGATCACGGAGGACGACGAAGGCCGGGGCGAGGAGCGGCCGTCGTCCCGTCGGGTGCGGATCGCGGACGAGGTCCAGCCCGGCATGAAGCTGCGCGGCAACTACGCCTCGCTGAGCGGGGTCAACCCGACCTACGCCGCGCGCGCCGCCAAGGGGGAAACCCCGCGAGGATTCCGGAAGCTGGTCGCGAAGCTGACCCGGTTCGGTCGGCGGATCTTCCCGCGCGCGGCTACAGCCGGGCGGCCGATGGACAACTGCGTGGCGGCGGTGATCTCGACGTACCGCAGTTTTGTGGATGGTGTGACCCGTCTCGCCGAGGTGAGTGGTGTTCAGGACGCGACGGTGCTGGAACGGTGGTTCGGGTCGCGGTTCGAGTCCGTGGAGGGCTACGAGCCGATTCGTACGGCGATGGAGGAGTCGGGCCCGAACGCGCATGGTGTGGTTCTTGTTCGAGAGGGTGACGGGGTCGCGCACGCGTTCAACGTGCATGTGGATCCGGAGAACGGTCGCGCGTACTTCATCGACGGCCAGGCCGGTCGGTACGCGGACTTGCCCACCGGCGAGGACGTGCGCGTCTGGTTCATGCGAACGGCCGACGCGGTCGTGGATGGCGGACTTCCCGAACGCGCTGAGGATGGACCTTCGCTGGTCGCGGGAATCGACGTGGGGACCGGGCGCGGTGCGGGGCAGCGCAAGCGGCGGGCTTCGTCCGGTGATACGGGTGGTGACGTGGCTCGGCGCACGCGGCCGACGACGGCCGACGGTTCGCGTGCGCCCCGGAGCCGCACCAGTGCAGCTGGTCCGGCCCCGGCCGAGACCGAGCAGGCCCAGCACCGCGTGGTTCATCCTCTTCCTGCGATCGACGTGGCGGTTGATGGGCCGATGATGCCGAAGTCGGCCAAGACTCCGGTTTCGGTGGCGGATGAGTGGTCGGCCGAGGTTTCGGTTTCGGGTGGCCGGGTGGTGTGGTCGGATGCGGACGAGGAGAAGCTGACCAAATTCGTGGCCGATGCGGTGGATGAGATCGAACCGTTGGTGAACGCTGGTCATGCGGCGAAGGACGATAACCCTCGCCTGCCGGAATTCCGGATCCATTCCCATGTGAGGAAGGGATTGGCCAAGTATCGGAGTGAGGCCGGCGGGCTTCTTGCCCAGAGGTTGTTGTCAGCTCTCGCGGTTCGCGTAGGTGCGGTGGAAAAGCTGGTCGACAACGGTTCCGAGCAGGTGTGGGGTGTCGGGGCGGGGAAGCTGAAGTTGTGGATCGACGCCACCGAAGGAGCGGACAAGAAGAGTGGCGGGAGCACTTTTGCCTTCTACCGCTATGATTCTCCGTATTCGTCGAATAAGGATGTGGCCAGGGTTCTCACTGGTACGGGTGTGTATCTGGGTTACCGTGACCGGGGTGGGCCGCTGCCGGCGGCGAAGAGGCGCGTGCGGGAAGCGGTTGATCTGCTGCTCGAGTTGCGGTCGGATGGCGCGGTCGAGGGTGGTCGGAAGCCTGTCCTCCGGCTTGAAGCCCATGTTGCGAGGACGTCGTACGCGCAGGTCGACGAGGTGACCAAGCTGGTCAACGACGTAGTTGCCGAGGCGTTGCCCGCGGACTCCGGTTTGACCGTGGAGCGGGTGATCCAGCAGCATGTCAAATTCGGGACAAAAATACAAAGGATGCACGGTAGGTTCCTTTGCCTCAAAATTGTCTCCACTGGCGTGGTGAGGCAAACTCGCGTTTCGCGCGGGATGCGGAGTACTTCCGCTTACCACGCGCTTCCGGAAATCGACCCTGCGGTTGATGGGCGATTGCTGTCAAGGTTGGCCGAGAAACCGGTTTCGGTGGCGGACGGGTGGCAGGCGAAGGTTTCGTTTTCGGGTGACAAGTTGGTGTGGTCGGATGTGCACGAGAACAAGTTGAAAAAATTTGTGGACGACGCGGTTGGTAAGATCGAATCATTGGTGAACGCCGGCGCGGAGGCGGATGCCGATGATCCTTATCTGCCTGAGTTCCGGATTCATTCTCATCTGAGAGATGGAATGGTCAGGTATCGAGGTGAAGCGACGGATCGTCTCCTGCGGGGGTTGTTGTCGGCTCTTGAGGGCCGGGTGGGAGCAGTGGAGGTCCTGGTTCGCGACGGTCTCAAGCAGGTGTGGAGCGTCGGCGCGGACAGGCTCAAATTGTGGATCGACCTCACCGAATCAAGGGAATCAAGGGATGCGCAGCGTGGTGAGGCCTATCTTGGTTTCTATCGTTATGATTCACCGTATTTGTCGGGTAAGGATGTAGCCAGGGTTCTTACTGGTGAGGGTGTGTACCTGGGTCTCTATCGTAGTCAGGATGGGCCCCTGCCTGCGGCGTGGAGGCGCGTGCGGGAAGCGGTCGATCTGCTTCTCGGGCTGCGGGCGGATGGCGTTGTCGAAGATGGGGCGAAGCCCGTTATCCGGCTTGAATTCCATGCTGCGTCGAAGTCGGCGGTGATTATCGATAAAGTGACGGAGTTGGTCAATGAGGTAGTCGCCGAGGCGCTGCCTGCGGACTCCGGTTTGACTGTGGAGCAGGCGATCCGGCAGCATGTCAAATTCGGAATCAGGAAACAATCGAAGCAGTCCAGGTTTCTTCACCTGAAGGTTGTTGTTCCTGGTATTGAGGAATCGGGTCGAGGATGGAACGAAATTATTCCTCAGGTTGCGGGTGGTGATTTCAGGCTTTTTGATGGTGATGTGACACAGTGGCACAACGGAGCTGATGAATCGGTAAGGAGTTTCGGTAAGGCGTTGGCGGTCGGGATTGCCGGTGCGGGTGTCGCTGTGGGTGGGCGTACGGGTGTGGAGTACCCGGACGTCGTGGTGCGGGTGGGGTTCGAGGAGGCGAGTTATTTCAAGGACAGGCAACTGCGGAAGCGGGTGCGTGCGTCGTTGACTGATCTCGTGTTCGAGTGGCTTCGGCAGCCGGCGATGGTGCTTGAAGCGGTGGCGGCGAGGTTCAGGGAGGAGAACAGGCCTGAGGAGGCGGCCGAGTTCGAGGATGCGGCGCGGAAGTTGAGGGAGGCGGAGAGGAGTTGGCGGGAGGCGGATCGACTTGAGGGTGAACGGAGGATCCGGGAGGCGGTGACACGTGCGCGGCAGGCACAGCAGCTCCAGCGGGAGGCGGAGAATCTCCAGGCGGTGCAAAATATCAAGCAGGCGGCGGATGATCTCAGGCTGACGTGGCTGTTCTCTCATGTCAAGAAGTGTGATTCGGACGGCAAGTTCTCGATAGAGATGCTCGCCTCGCCGAGGCGAGCCCCCGAGTATTACCGAAATTCTCGCGAGCCTTTGAACGGCGCTTTCCTTGCCGAATCAGATGTGCTTTCGGTGGCGCAGTGGAATCGTGCGGTCCTGAGGGCGGAGGGGGCCATCGGGCGGTGGCGTGCGGGCGAAAACGCGCGCCTGGTCATCTCCGTCCCGGGGCGTGGTGCTCGTGCCGAGGCGCGGGGGGAACGATTGAGGGACGTGACGCGGGAGGGCGCGAAGCGGGTGCTTGGTGCTGAGGGGCAGCACCTTTTGTCGGTGGAGTCGGAGGCGATCATCGGTCGCGTCATGGATGAGGTCGTCCATGTCGTCGAGGGCCCTCGACTGCTGAGGTCGGGTTTCGTCATGAAGGACCAAGGCCCCGATGCGCGTGCGTTGGCTGGTGTCGAGCACCCCGCCGACGAGCCCGGGGTGAGGTCGGTGGATGCCGGCACGCCGGTCGGCAGTGTGGCGGATCCACTGGATGTGTTCGACGACTGGGGCGATGAGACGAGCTTCGGCCCGGGGCAGGACTGGCGCGTACCGGAGCCCGCTGAACCCGCGGTGGCGCCGGGGGTCTCCGAGGTGCAGGGCACTGAGCAGGCTGATCCTGCTGTCGCGATGGACGATTTCCTGGCTCTCCCGCACGACGATGGGCACGGTGATGCCGGGGAGCTGTCGGCGCAGTTCGTCAGCTGGGATGAAGGTCTGTGGCCGGTCGAGGTGGACTTCGACGACTACCAGTTCCAGTCCTGGCAGTTCGGCGCCGGCGAGACTGCCACGTCGGCCGAGATGAACGTGGACGCGTCGGAGAGTGACCCGGCGCATCTCGGCGAGTTCGGCACCGAACCGGCCGATCCGCTGGGATTCGACGCGGCGCTTCTGGATTCCGCGTTGTCGCCTTTCGATCTGGGCGAAGTGATGGAGGACGGCGGTGTGCCGGACACCAGCTGGGAATCCCATTCCGCCGGGGTGTCGGAGATGGACGGAATGGAGGCCGGTTTGCCGCCGCGGGCGCTGAGGTCGGGGCGGCCGTTGGACGGAATTTACGCACCACTCGGCGGAGTCAACCGGGACAATTACGAGCGGAGCCGCGATGACGGGTTCCGGACGAACTGTCTTCCGGCCGCGGTGGCGACGTTCCTTACGCTGGCGAGTGGGCTGCTTCACCGGGCGGGGCCGAGCGCGCCCCGGAACGTGACCGAGCTGGAGACGGTCTTCGGGGCCCGGTTCAGGAAGTCTTCCGGTTTCGACGCGATCCGGGCACAGCTGGAGGCGGAGGGGACGCACGCGCACGGTTTCGTCCTCGTCCAGGAGGGCGGCGAGATCGCGGACGTCTTCGACGCCCACGTCAATCCGATCGACGGCCGGGCCCGTTTCCTCAGCGGCCAGCTCGGCCGCTACATCGATCCACCCGCCGGGCACGGGTTGCGTATCTGGTTCATGCCCACCGCCAAGGCGCTTCCCGGCAACATCTCACTGCGTAACCGCACGCCTGATGTGCCCTCGGAAGTCACCGGTATCAAGGCCGGTCAGCCCGGCTCCGGCACCGCCTCGTCCGAGCGTCGCTTGCCAGGAGCCCCCGCTCAGCTCCGGGTGCGGCCGTTGGGGTCGCGCCCCGACTGGGCGGACCAGGTGGTGGACAAGTTCTCGGCGAAGGTCAGCGCGGCAGGCCCGCCCGGGCTGGTGCGCCCGGATCAGGAGCAAGAGCGCAAGACCGTGCTGGGTATTGTTCGTGATGTCGAGCGCCGGGTGAGGCTTGGGCAGGAACTGCCGGATGTGCGGCTGCAGGTCATGGACATGGCGGAGCGACTGCCGAGTCGTGGCCCCGCGGTCATCGCCATCCTGGAGAAGGCTGTGCGTGACGGGCTCCGGGCCGGGGGAACGGACCCCGGCGCACTGGAACTGAATTTCGACCGCACCATGCATCCGATCAGTAGCGGGGCGGGATCTGCTGAGATCGTCGTGCATCGGACGCCGCCGCATTCGCGGCAGGCCTATGAGGCGATGACGTCACTCGATCTGACCTTTATGGACAACCTTGGCCGGCTGCCCGCGGCGGGGCGTCGTCGGCTGAAATGGATGATCGGCGGTTTCGTCCAGAGCTTGATCCCCGGTTTCGACCCGGAGAAACGGCCGCGGCTGCTTCTTGACATACGGATGCGGACAGGGCTGGTACGAGATGGCGAGCGCGAGGTCACGGCGTTGGTCGATGCCGCGGTGCGGGCCGCGTTGCCGCCGGGGGCCGCGCTGACACCGGAGCAGGTGATCAGTGAACATGTCGTGCTGCGGGAGGAACCGCGCATGGGCGACGCGGATGTGCTGTTCGTCGACGTCATCGGCCGTGAGGTCAAGGCCAGCCCGCTGGCGGCGGCGGATGCGGCACGGGTCGCCGCACGGAATGACGATGAGGTCGCGCACTGGACGGCCGAGATCGACCTGACGCGGCTGGAGGCGCTAGCGGAGGAGCTGCGGCGCGAGGCAGTGGAAATCGCGAAGAATGTGCACGACCGCGTGCGGCGTGGCGAGCAATTACCGGACATCCGGCTGCACGATTTCAACCACCGCGCGCCGACACACGGCATACGCACCGCTCTGCACGGGTGGATGGAAGATGCGATTCGGCGGGAGATCGCGGCGCGTGGCGCGCTAGCGGCCGGGGCACTGGACGAGCTGAGCTTCACCTATCTCACGCACCAGGTAGCTTCCGGTAAGCCGCTCAGTGTCCGGATCGGCAGGCATGCGACGCCGAATCGAACGCCGGACAGTTTCCGTGATGCCGACGACCTCACCGAGTGGTTCGTGCCACCGGAACCCGGTCTTGCCGTGCCGCTGAAGCCCGTGTTGTCCGAGGCGGCTCGGCAGCGGGTGATCTGGCTGGCGGAGGGATTCACCCACAGGGTACTGGCGAATCCGCACAGCGGCGAAGTCCTGGCGGCCGCCGTAGTGATCCCGCGCAGTAGCGACGGTCGCAAGTGGACCGAACGCTGGACGCAGGAGGTGCACACCCTGGTGCGTGACGGCGTCGCCCGGGCGTTCGCCGGCTCACCGAACCCGGCAGGGATCACGATCGAGAGTGTGCTGAACAATTCCGTCAAGGTCGGCAAACGTACAACGCGGTCTAAAGCGCCAGCCGCCGTGCTACTCGATGTGCAGGGGCGAACCAGGCCATCCGCGTCCGGCACGGATAGCGGCGTGAGTGAGCAGGCCCGGTCCCGGCGATCGGAGGCACCCGAGCCCGGGAACCCGTCCGGGCCATCGCGGCAGCCCTCACCTGTTGTCCCCGCGCCCGTGGCGGATTCCGGTTCGGCGATGGTTCCCGCGCCCGCAGCGGGGCCCTGGGCGCGAGTCGCGGGAAGTGAGCCGGTGGCTTGGGGTGAGTTCACTCCCCAGGGAGGGCCGGAGCTTTCGCCGGCTGAATTGGAGATGATGGGCTGGGCCGCCGTGCGGGTGGTCGATCAGGTTCGGCAGGGGCACACCGAGTTCGATTCCCTGGTGCGGTTGCATGGCCCGGCGAGCCGGATGGCCCATGCGCACGAGGAGATGTCCAGGACCATCGGCCGCCATTTGGGTGCCGCCGTGGATGCCCTGTTGCGCGGGGGTGGTTTCCCGGTGCGGTCCACCGCGGAACTGACGCTGCACGTTCTCGAGCCCGACGTGCGGCCTGATGCGCCGGAGAGTGACTACGGCAAGTGGGAGTTGCGGCTGCAGCCGACGATGTCACGGGTTGACACGCCGCGGCAGGCCGCCGATCTGGGCGATCTGTACGACGTCACACCGGAACCGGAGCTTCGGCCTGCGGCTGACGTGGAGCCGGATCTCACCGGCGCGCCTGTTGCGCGGCCCGAAGAGGGGCTTGAGCGATTCCCCGGGGATCAGTTCGCGATGGACTCGTCCGCCGAGCAGATGGCCGATCTGTCCTGGCAGGGGGATCCTGAGCTTGACTCCGTGCTGTGGTCGTTCGGTGATGAGCCGTCCGCTTTTGGCTTGGAAGACGAGCAGGCCGTTCTTGGCTTGGACCATGCGCAAGCCGGGATGGACGCCGGCTTCGGGTATGCCGATCTCGCCGGTATGGGTGGCGGCCAGGACTTCTCCCTGGCCGGTGTGGATCCTGTGACGCTCGCATCGGCATGGTCGGAGAGCATCGATCCGTATGGTGCCGTGCCGGGGCCGGAGCTTTGGCTCGAACCCGCCGGGCAACCCGAGGGTGTCGAGGCGACGCCCGAGTCCTTTGTGGATTCCGAGGAGACGCGTCGTGCGCGGTTGGCCGAGGGCCCGGTGGTGGCGAAGGGGCAGTTCGAGAACCCGGTTGATCCGGTGCTTACGCAGGATGACGTTGTCAAGGCCGGTGTTGTCGCCGAGCGGATTGGCGAGCTGGTCGGTGCGGGTCACACATCGGTTGATGTCCTGCTTGTGCAGTCCGGACCGCGTTCGATGCAGGAGAGCCATAACGCCGCGTCGATGGTGATCGGCGAAGCTGTGCGGGATGCTGTAGATCGGATTCTGCGTGCTGGTGGTTTGCCGCTGTCCGATGTCGACGCGTTGACTTGGCATGTGTGGCACCGGATTGTGGAGAACGCTCCGGTTTCGGATTTCGGCAAGTGGGAGTTGCGGCTGCAACCGACGAGGTCGGGGATTGATACACAGCGGCAGGCCAGCGTCGATCTGGATGACCTGCACGATGCCACGCCGGAACCGGGGTATCGGTCCGGATCCGACATGGACATGTCGGGTGTTGAGGAGACTCCTGCTACGAGTGTGGATGTCGAGTTGCCGTCGACGGAGGAGTCGCTGCGGTCGCGCACGTTCGATGTTCGCGCGTTTGATTTGGTTGTGGGTAAGTGGGAGTTCGAGGTGAAGGGGGAGGGGGGAGGTGAGTTGTCGGTGGATGGTCGTGGTGTGCTGGGGGAGTTCGCGGAGGTTTTCGCGGGTAATGTGGTGTTGTTGCGGGAGAATGGCCGGGAGATGCCGGATGTTCGGTTGGTGATTTCGGCTGGCTGGAAGTGGTTGGAGATTCATGGTTCTGCGTTGTTTGATGAGGTTGAGCGGGGTTTGCGGAGTGCGGTTGAGGGGCGTGGTGTCGATGGTAGTAATGCGTGGCTGAGTTTCGATCGTGTCGAGGAGGGGCAGGGGCGCAAGGATAGGGCTCGGGCTGAGAAGGTCGAGTTGCGGGTGTATGGGGCGGAGTATTTCACCGCGGAGGATTATCGGGCCAGGCGGCGGCTGAGTTTGCCGTTCCTTGGCCGGGGTGTGGGGTTGCCGTCGGCGGCGTCGCGTCGGTTGGAGTTGTTGGTGGAGGGTCTTGTCCGGCGGGTAGTGGACAATACCGATCGGGGTGATGTGCCGCGTTTGCTGCTGGATCTGCGTAGCTCTGTCCGGGTTGCGGAGGGGCGCGCGGCGGTGGTGACGAGGTTGGTGAATGCGGCGGTGCGGTCGGCTTTGCGGTCGGTGCCGTCTGAAGACTTGAGTCATCGGTACGCCGAGTTCATTCGCGAACATATTGTGCTGCGCCAGGCCAATACGACGAAGAGGCCGGTGCTTTTCGCTGATGTTACCGGTCCGGCGCACGCGCTGGATAATAAGGTGCAGTCGGAGTCGAAATCTGCCACGTGGACCGGCGGGAATGCTGACGTGGGACGGATTCAGCAGTTGCCGCCGTCGCTTGGGGACCGGGTTCGTCGGGGACGGGTTGAGGCCCAGGTGGTTGCTCAGTGGACGGGCGAGTGGGATCCCACCCGGCCTGGGGAGTTGTCTGAGGATAGTGGTGCGGAGTTGGCGAGGGAGGTCGACAAGCTGGCCAAGGGTGTGCGTGAGCGGGCCGGGCGTGGTGTGCAGATGCCGGATGTGCGGCTCTATTATCGGGCGGCTACTGTAATCCCCAGTCATGGGGTGTGGGCGGCGCCGCATGAGTGGTTGGCGCGGCGGTTACGGGAGGCGATCGAGGAGGATCGCGGTGAGGTCCCCTCCGGGCTGACTTTCACCCCGGTTACCCAGCAAGGAGAGGCGGGGGCGTCCGGTCCGGCTGTCGGGTTCACGGCGCGTTTCACGCCGCGCGTTACCGAGGCCAGCTTGCGGAATGCTCGGGTCCTTACGGAGTTCTTCATGCCGCGTCTGAAGGTGTTGTCGGAGTCGGTGCGGCAGCGGGTCGGCTGGATGGCTGCGGGTTTTGCGCGCCGGTTGTACACGGATCCGGATGCGGTCGGGGACACCTTGGTGGCTTCGGTGGTCGTGTCTAGGCTCAGCGCGTTGTCCATGAGCGCGCGGGTGGCGGCGGTGCGGACGGTTATCCGCGACGAGGTTGCCAAGGAACGCGCCGCGCACGTTCGCGGGTTGCCGGACGAAGCCGCCGCCAGGGTGTTGTCGGTTGATGAGGTGATGACCACCTTCGTGCGGTTCGTGCCCTACGGCGACCCGAATGCGGGCGGCGCGGTGCTGCTTGACGTGCTCGGGCCGGGGGAGGCTGAAGGGGTCGCGAGGAGGACGGGGCTGTTTCATACTCTTGATCAGAATACGTCGTGGTTGTTCGAGGATGATGCGGAGGCGGTCAGGGATTACGGTGCGTGGTTGGGTGGGGTGATCGGCGGGCTGGATCCGGATGCGGAGTTGCCGGATGTCCGGGTTGCTGTGCGGTCGTTGGTGGTACCTGATACCAGGCAGATGGAGCGGTTGGAGGCGTCGTGGCGGGCGATTCGGGAGCGTACGGAGGCTTATCTCGTCGGGTTGTTGCGTGAGCGGATGGCTGGTGTCGATGATGCGATGTTTGCCCGTCTTCCAATCACGTGGACGTGGGATCGGGCGAACACTGGTTATGACGGTGAGGTCGTGGTCAGTGCGCGCGGTCCGTTCGGCCGGACTCGGGACTATTACCGTGATGCTCCCCAATTGTGGTTCGGCTACGTGTCGCGCCGTAGCGCGCGGTTGCCGGTGGCGGTGGAGTGGCAGGTGGGTTGGGCGGTGGAGGGTTTTGTCCGGCTTTTCCGTGCGAGTTCTGTGGGTGCGCGTCCGGTGTTGGAGATCGGGGTTGCTGCCGGGGGTGGGGGGGTTACTGGGGAGCGGGTGCGGAAGTTGACGGTGTTGGTGGAGCGGGCACTGCGGCGGTATGGGGGGTCGTTGTTCGGGGCTTTGCGTGCGCAGGTGAAGATCGGCGCGGATTCCAGGCTCAGGATTGGTTTGCGGCTTGTCCGGACGTCGCCGGTGGAAGAGGACACGCCGGGGTCTGGGGCGAATCCGCCTGTGCGGGGTGCGGAGGAGGGTGCTGGTGAGTCGGTGCTTCGTGCCGAGCGGGAGCGGGAACAGGCGCGGGCGTTGGAGCGGTTGGGGCTGGCGCTGGCGAGGGAACACGAGCAGCAGCGGGCGCGGGAACAGGAACCGGACTCGGAGGACGACTCGTTGTTCGGTGGTGACGTTTCCTCGGATGAGGCGATGCCGGATGCGGACGACGGTTCGTCGTCGGATGCGTCTGGTTCGGTCTTGATGGCTGATGTGCTCGGCGACGTTTCCCTCCCTCGGCCCCAGGCGTCGCCCGGCGAGCCGCCGGGTTCGCCGACGCGACAGCTTACGGCGGATTTGCTGGGCGAAACGCAGAATACGGAACAGATCGCGCCTGCAGTGGATACGCCTGGTGCCCGATCCGAGAACGTACCCGAGTTGGACGAGGAGACCGCCGAAGCGCTCTTTGATGAGCTGATCGATTTCGACGACCAGAACGTTCCGCAGCCGGAAGCCGGGCGTGGTGTGCGGTTCGAGCGTCCCGCGGGGACGGTGGGGGATCCGGTTCCGTTGGCGGACCTTCTTCCGGCGGACAGCGTTGTTTTGTCCGATGTGGACTTTGAGCCACTGGCCGACAGGGCGGGCAAGGTCAATGGCGTGTTTTTCCCGGGGGAGCCGGGTGAGGCCGATATCGTGAAGACGGCGTTCCGGCGGGGCGCCGGTGCGCGGGGCGCGTTCACCGTCGCGATGCATCACGACAAGGACGGTTTCCTGGTCCGGCGGAAGTCGGATGGCAAGCGGCTCCCGCTCTCCGAAGCGGGTGTGGTGCGGCTGCTGCTGAGTGCCGGGCTGCCAGGGGAACAGGGCTGGCGGCAGGCGGCCGAACTGATGTGGTTGAGCTGCCGGATGGCCGATCCGGAATTGGGTGACCGGCTGGGGCGTGTGGCGGACCTGGTGCGGGGGCACGGTTTCGCGGGCAGGGTCGTTGGTCCGGACGCGCCGGTCGAGCTGCGTGAGGATGGCGAGGTGCGGCTGCCGGAAGGTGGTTCCTTCGTCGGTATCGGCCCTGACGGTGAACGCCACACCGACCCCGCCGGCGCTGACGGCCGTCCCGATGACGGCCGGCCGATCCGGGCGGTGCGCCTCGACCGGAACAACGACTCCGGCCAGGCCGCGGTCGCCGACACAGTGGACGGTGACCGCTCGGCCGTTGCCGGTCCGGAAGGTGAGCCCGCGAACCGGCTGCCCGAGCTCCAGCTGGACCTGGACCGCTTCGCGGACGACGTTCTCGCCGAACTCGCCGAGCTCCAGGGCGACCAGCCCGCCGTGCCGGCGAGCGACGTCGAGAATCAGGCGGCGACCGGCGGACCGCAGGTCACTCCCGAGGACTCGGACCGCGTCGATCTCGAAGGTCCTGGCCGGTCCGTGGAGCGGCAGGCGCTCGTGGCCTACGACCAGGTGACGCACGGATTGCCCGAACTGGCGCTGCCCGGGGCCGAAGTACAGGCGAAGGTGGCCGAGTACGCCGTGCTGGCCGCAGACGGAAAGCTCGAACGCCGGAGCCTTCCGGCGGAGACGCGGGACCAGCTGGTCGCATTGAACGACACGCTCACCACGACGGACGACCAGGCGACCAGGGACCGGGTGCGCGCGCTGGTCAACGAAGCCCTGCTGGCCGCCAGCCTGGTGCCGACGCGTGAACGGCCGGGACGCGCGAAGCGCTTCGAGCACGGTGCCGAGGTGGACCGCCGGGCGATCCAGCCGATCGCTCCCGCGCGGCTCACCCAGCTGCTCGACGAGGTGACCGACCTGCTCGCCCGTGGTCAGGACCCGTTCTCGGGGCCGTTCTCCCCGGTGTACGGCCTGGCTGTGCCGACCGGCGCCGAACTGCCCGTCCGGCTGGCCACGCTCGGGCTGGTGAATCTCAGCAACGAGGGCAGGGCGGCGGTCGCCGCCGATCCGTTGTTCTCCGCTCTGCTGGCGAATCCGGCGGCGCTGACCGAGTCGTTGTTCGCTGGTACTGGCCATGAGGAGCAGTACTTCATCACCACCTGCGTGGCGGCGGTGGTCGACGCGAGTGTTCGCAGCCGGGTGCCCACGGTCGCGGCCTTGCTGCACCTTGGCCGCGTTGTGGCGAACGCGACCGAGAACCGCCTCGGCCGGCTGCCCGCCGAGATCCGGACCAGGCCGGACCGGCCGTTCGGCCGTTCACACGCGGAGATGGTCGGTAAGCGGATCGCGGACGCGCGAGCCGAGTTCGCCGCCATCGAGCGGCGTGCGCGCGACCTCCTCGGCGCGGACCAGGCCGACCCGGCGGTGCGCCGTGCGTGGCGTGGTCTGACCGAGCGCTGGGGCCGGTCCATGCAGAAGCTGGCGGCCACCGAGCCCAACGGGGACCGCGTACCGGTGCTCACCCCCAAGGTGCTGCGGGATCATTGGTGGGCGAGCGCGGTGCTGATGTCGCCGTTGGTACTGGACCGCCCGAGCCGCCGGCTCTCCGGTGTCGATCAGGGGCTCTGCGTAGCCAAGTTCCAGTCGCAGCTCGCGCCGGAACCGGACGGCTCGCTGTTCGGGGCGAACGACCAGTTCTCCGACAGGGCTCGCGGCGTTCGCCTGGCGGCGAATCTCGCGACGCCGGAACAGCGGGAGGATTTCTGGCACCGGGTCGCCGCTCGTGGCGGGGCCACGCTCGAAAGCCCGGACCACGTGGTCTACCTGCAAGTGACCACTGTGGACGGTCGCGAGGCGTTCGTGGTGAACGACCCGATGCGCTCGAACCCGGCGACACTCACGCCGGATCAGCTCGTGGCGTGGGCAACTCGCTCGGACACGAAGGCGAGCGAGACCCTTTTCCCGCCGGGAACAGGGGATTACGGTGACGAGGAGTCCGTCGGCTCCTATGACGAGTTCGTGCGGGTGCCGGTCGTGACCGCGTCCGGCGCGCACGCCGGGACCTTCTTCCCCACCGAAGAAACACCGCTGGAGCTTTCCCGCGCACCGGCCGAGCCGGAGCACGGGGCCGCCGCGACGCGGAGTTTCCCGAACCCGTCGTGGCCGGACAGCGACAGTGAGAGCGACGCCTCGACGATCACACCCGACCCCGTGAT
Source organism: Amycolatopsis sp. NPDC059021 (assembly GCF_042739895.1). NCBI lineage: Bacteria > Bacillati > Actinomycetota > Actinomycetes > Pseudonocardiales > Pseudonocardiaceae > Amycolatopsis > Amycolatopsis sp. NPDC059021. The sequence continues at coordinate 21,489 of NZ_JBHYIQ010000018.1, read as the reverse complement.
CGCGATCGACGGTGAGAGCGGTAGCGATACCGCTTCGGTTCGTAGCGCCGTGACCCCTGCAGTGTCCGAAGTGGACAAAGCGGCGCGTGACCAGGCCAACGCACAGCTTGCTGTGCCACATACGTTCGACCTCCACGGCGATCCTTCGGCGGTCGCCGGGGTCCGGTCGCTGGCCGGCGCGCTGGACACCTCGATCCGCTTCCAGCGGGCCATCGGGCTGCCGGTGCCGCGGGTCGACATCAAGGGTCCGCCGCGGGACGCCGAGCACGTCGCCCACCTGGTGCGGACCGAACTGGACGGAGACCCGGCACGGGGGCTGCCGGACATCGTGGTGTCCTCGGTCATGTCGGGGCCGGTCACGGTCGAGGTATCGGTGCCGCGGGTGCCGCGTGGTGCGGACTACGCTTCCAGCCCCGTCGCGGCGGGTGGGCTCAGCTTCGACGCGGGTTCCCGGCCGGGCAAGGCGCATTGGGATCCGCTGTACGCCGCGTTGCCGCCGAGTGACGACGGGCGCAGGCCGTTCTATGTCTTCGTCGCCGGTCAGGGCGGCAGGTTCCTGGTCAACGGTTCCTTGATCGATGGGCCGACGCTCGCCGAGCACGTCCGGAACTCGCCGGAGTTCCGGTGGCACGCCGCCGGCCCGGAGGTGCCGGTGCGGCTGGTCGGAGCGGATCCGGCGCACCCGGCCGAGTCGGCTCGGGCCGCGAGGGAGTTCGCCGCGGCGTTGCGGGGCGACGGGCCGTTCCGCACGGTCGAAGCGGCGACCGACGTGCTGGTGCGCAACGCGGCGGACGAGGCCGTTCCGGCGAACAACGGGTCTTTCCCGCTGGTCGCCCAGATCCGGCCGGGCGACGTCGTTTGGACCGCGCTGTCCGATGTGGACAAGAAGCAGTACGGCATGGGATTCGCCTCGCCGGCGCGCCTCACGGGCGAGACGAAGGTGCCCGATTCGGCGACCGACCAGAGCCGCCGTGTCGTGTACGAGGAGCACGTCGACTCGCATGGCGGCGTGGTGCGGACGCTGAAGACCCAGCCGTGGGCGTCGGCGACGGACGGCTCCCGGACGCGTCCCATCGAGCTTCACCTGGACAGCGCCGGCGCCATCTACGACGTCCCGTTGTCCGACGGGTCGACCCGGCCCCTGCCCGCGAGCGTCACGGCGGAGCTGACCTTCAAGTCCTCGATGTTCCAGCGGCTCACCGCCGGACCCGTGCGCCCGCCGCTGGTGATCTTCACCAACGACGACCTCGCGAAGCCGGGCACGGCGAGCCGGGGCAACGCCGAGCTGCTGGCGAAGCTGCGCGAACTCGGCGGCCCGGTGCAGAGCTACGACTACGCGGGACCGGTCCGGTACCGGTTCAGAACCCCCATTCCGATCGTGGTGCGGGGCTCGAACTTCACCGAGAGCGCTCCACTGCGTGTGCGGGACGTGGTGCGCGTGTTCTCGGACGACGTGTACGGCTTCCCCGTGCCGGATGGTGCCCGGGACCCGGCGGCCGAGACCGGCGCGTTGCGGGATCTCGTCGCCGCGATCCAGAACGGCTCCGCCGACCTGGAGGGGGTGTGGAGCCCGGAGGTGCCGCTGATCGTCTCGGTGGACGCCGTCGACGGCAGCTACGCACGCGTCGCGGCCGAGGCCGGCGGCGTGCGAGAGCTGGACGGCGGGCAGCTCGGGCGGACGCTGCTGACCGATCCGGCGTTCCGTGCGCGGCTGAAGAACGAGCCGGACCGGCCGGTGCTGCTGGTCGCGCGGAACGGCGGTAGCCGGGCGAACTTCGGCGGGCTGGGCTTCGATTTCGCCGGGGCGCTTCGGGCCGAGAAGTTCTACAACGACGTCTACGCGCCGACCGGCGAGGCACGGATCGAGCCGGACAGGATCGGTCTGGCCGACGACTCGGAGTTCGTGCTCGTGTCGGATCTCCGTGCCGGGGACCTGCGCACCAGCGTGCTGAAGAACCGCGACGGCGAGCCGGTCGCACTGTACGTGCGGGCCGCCGGCGACGAAGCATTGTACGAATGGGCCGAGGCATGGGCCTGGAACGCGACCACCGACCGGCTGCGCAGCTACCGGATCACCACCGACGCCGGTGGGTGGACGATGACGCGGTCGGAGGCCTCTCCGTGGCCGGTGCTGCCGATGTTCGTCTTCGCCGGTTCAGGTACCCGCGGCTACCGCGGCACGTTGCTCGACGGCACCGTCAAGGACCTCACCCACGCGAAACTCGCCCAGGTCCTCCGCGCCGATCTGGACCTGCGGGACATGCTCAGGGGTGGCAAGAACTCCGGCGCCGCCCGACCGCTCGTGCTGGCTTCCCTGGACGGGAAGGCCGCCGGAGGCCGCGAATTCACCCAGGTCTTCAGCGCGGGCGGGTACTCGCGGAACGTACACGTACCCCCCAGCGGCCTCACGCTGTCCGATGACGGCAGGATCACCTTGCGGGACGCGGGGTTCGTCACTCATCAGCCGCCGAGCCGCGGGCCGGACGACTTCGTCGTCCACGCCATGGCCAATGAGCGGTTGGGCGTGTACGGGGAGTACTACCCGCTCGACGAACTCGACGCGTTTCATATGGCCTTGCCGGCGCAGGTCGACACGGCGGTACGGCAGCGGTACTACTTCCGGGAAGTCACCACGACAGACGCCCAGGGCAGGATCACCCGGCGATACGTGGCTTATCTCGCCGACTGGGCGGGGGCCACGGCACAGCCCTGGCACACGGATGGGCACGGTACTCGTCAGGGCTTCCTCTTCGGCTTGCTGACCGACCGGCCGTTGCGGTTCGGCGACCGTGAAGTCTTCGACGGGGGCGACGCGGCCCGCGTCGTCATGGCCGGCGACATCTACCGGCAGGCCGGTCACGATCCCGAGGCTCCGGTCGTACTGGGCCAATGCCTGTTGAACGCGCCGCCGGGTGGGACGGGAACCAGCCACGCCGATCGATTCGCGCTGCGGCGGTGGAAGATGACCGGTCACGCGGTGGAGGTCTTCGGCGCCACCGAGCCGGTCACGGTGGTGCCCACCAATGCGAGCCGCTACTTCCAGGGCGAGGGTCTCTTCACCCCGGCGCTGGGAGCCAAGGATTCCGCATCGGAGATCCGGCTCGACGAACTCGCGGTGAGCCGGATCGGGCAGGCGGAGGTCACGTTCGCCTGGGGGAGCACGAGGATCCCGAACGCTCAGGTCGAGCGGGTACGCGAGCAGGCCCGGCGGGTCCTTCGCGCCGCGGCGTGGCGCGACAAGGTGTGGCGTACGAGCACCAGCTCCGCGCACAACGACGCGGGCCTGCCCGAGATCACCATCACCGGTTACGGCAGCCCGGTCGACGGACGCGACGCCAAGGCCATCGGGCAGCAGCGCGCGAACACCATCAGGGCGGTGTTCCAGGACGAACTGCTCCATGAGTCGGTGCGCCTGGCCCTGCGCGGCCTGGACATCGAGATGCGTGACCTCGTGATCCGGGTCGTGGGCGCCCGAGCACCTGGTCACGCCGGGCAGGCCTCGACGATCGACGTCCGGCTTCCCGTACGAGAGCTCGGCGCGAAGGCGCTGGCCAACGCGTCGAACGAGCTCACCAACGAGGCTGTCGCCGAGGTCAACGCGGCGTTCGCCCCGCTCGTGCCCGGCTGGTCCGATCCCGGGTCCGTGGTGCCGGGTGAGAGTGGCGGTGAGAGCAGGGATGCTCTTGCCGCCTTGAACGCGGCGTTCACTTCGTTCGCCTTCGGCCCGCTCGCGGTCTCTCGTGCTGTCAGAGGCGATTTCGAGCCACCCACGCTTCCGGCGGCGGCGGTCTACTCGCCCACCGCGGACTCGGCCGGCGGCATGGCTCTGGTGCCGGATTCGTCCCAGCGCGACGGATGGCCTCGGCGGATGTACGCCACGCACGCCAATCCGGTGCGCTCGACGGAAGTGGCGAGCGTCGACTTCGAGGCACCGCTGTACATCTACGTCGAAGCCGGCGAACACGGTTTCCGGGCGGGTGACCGTGGCGGCTTGAATGCGCGCGAAGCGGCAGAGACACTCCTGCGTGACGGACCCGAGGTCCTGGCCGACCCGGCGACCGACGTCCGGCTCGTGGTGCTGGCCCGCGATGATGCCGGGCACGCGTGGCGGCTGGCGGGGGAACTGGCCGACGCATTGCGTGGCAGCGGCCCGTACCGCGCCGTCCGGGCGGCCGTACCGGCTGTCGATCCGGCCGCCCCGGCAGAGCCCGTCCCACCGCGGGACGCCGACTTCCGGCTGGTGTCCTCGCCCCGGGCGGGCGACGCGCGCGTGGCGGCCCTGACCAACCTCGAAGGCCGCACGCACGGGTTCAGCCTCGCGGGCAGCGGGTGGGCCGATCGGGGTGTCGCGAAGTCGACCACCCACGCCGAGCGTGTGGTGGCGGCTGTTCATGTGGATGCGCAGCACGCCTGGGCGACTCTCGAGGAGCGCTTCATCCCGGCATACTGGCGGTTGGAAGACGGCCAGAAACCTCCACTGTGGATTTATCTGGAGGCCGCGGAGTCAGGCGACCTTCGGGTCGGCTTGAGCGGCGGCCGCCACACGGTCGAGATGACCCCGGAACAGACGGCCGCGGAGTTGTACGCGGACCCGCTGTTCCGTGCGGCATTCGACGGACCGGTGCGCCCCGCGCTGAACGTGGTGACTCGCGACGTCGCGCCGGATGCGCCGCAACGTTCGCACAACGACCGGTTCGTGGACGAGCTGGCCCGGCTCAGCGGTGGCAGGTCGGAGAGCAACGGCTACGCGGGGAAGGTGGGCTTCAGCGACACCGGCATTCTGTCCACGGACTGGATGATCGGATTCGCGCACCGGCCGACACCGTACGAGGACGCCAGGATTTTCCATACTGGTTCGGTGTTCGGTTTCCCGTCGCCGGCAGGCACGTGGTCGCGGATCGCGATGGCGGAGTTCGCCGAGCAGGTACGTGCCGGCCGGGTCCACAGTGCTGTGTGGGGCAAGGCGAATCCAGTGTTCGTGCTGGCTCCCGGCTCTGGCGTGAGCACAGTGGTGTCGCACGCGGGTGGCTTCGTCACCGAGGAGAACGGCTTCTGGGCAGCGTCCGCTTTGATCGCGAACCGTGAATTCGCCGATCTGATGATGGCCGATCCACGACGACCTGTCGTGGTGATCACCCCGCATGGCGCGGACCGCTGGCAGCGTGGTGCCGTCGGCTTCGACTTCACGTCCGCGCTGCACATGATCGGCGACTTCCGCGAGGTGTATTCGACCGTCGGGGAGATCGGTCCGCACTGGGATGCCGATCGGCTGCCGTCGCTGGCTCTCGTGTCGATGCCCCGGGACGGCGATCTCGACCTGATGCCGATCCATGCCCCGGACGGTTCCCCGAGGGCGTTGCTGATCCGGTCGCAGGGCGACGAGGGTCTGCTCGCGCAGTTGCGGGAGTGGGCGAACGCGAGCACGAACCAGGTGCTGAACACGATTACCCTGCCGGACGGGTTCGTCACACCCGCACCGTGGCATGGCACGGAAAAGCCCCCGGTTTTCATCGTCGCCAAGCGGTCGGACGCCGGATACGAGGGTCAGTTCCGCGGCGGGCGGGCAACCCTGACTCCCGAGCACCTGGTCGGCGTACTCCGTGACTCCGGTGTGCTGCGGTCCCTGCTCGGTCGCGGTGTACCGGGGGCCGATCTCGCGCGAGGACAGGAGCCGTCGATCGCGTGGGCGTCCGTCGGCGGGCCGTTGCTGGACAGGCAGGCTCTCGTCAGCGGCATCAACGCTGGTGGGTATTCGCGCGCGAACCACTCCTCCGGTGGAGAGTTCAGGTTCGAGCCCGATGGCACCGTGGCGTCCACCGAGGCGCGGTTCTTTTCGACGCCGCCGCCGGAGCCGGAGCCTGACCGGGTGCTCACCTATTCCGCCATCGACAAGGACGGCAAGCGCGTCGGACAGTCCTTCCCGTCGGAGGACTTGGACGCGGCCCAGGATGCTTTCGCATCGCTCGTTTCCGGCTCCGCTGACCGTAAGACCTACTTCAGGCAGAACGAGATCGACGACAAGGGCAACGATGTAAGCCACGCCGAGAATGGGAGAGAGAACAGCAACACGGATCTCGTCGAATATGTCGCACTGCCCGAAGACGACACCTGGCGAGTGATCGCACACGGCCTGAGGCAAGGAATGATCGTCGCTCTGAAGCGGACGGATCCGCATACCAGGGGTGACTACGTCACGCTGTACGGCGTGCCGGCGGCCAGCGTGATTTCCGGCAGCGCGCTCTTCCAAGCCGCGTATCCGGACCGGACGCCGTCGCTGGCTTTCGATGTCTGTTCGCTGAACAAGGGGACAGCCGCGCTTTCGATTGTGCGGGGGTGGAAATTCCTGCGGCCGCACCGTCCGGTGCCCGGTGCGATCGCTGCGAGTGCCGCGATGTCCACACATTCCGGCGGCACGCGCACGGCACGGGGCGGGATGCGGATGGTGATCGACGGGGGCACCATCGGCGAGGCCGGTGTGCCGGACGACGAACAGGTCCTGGTCAAGGCGGCCGATCTCACCGTCGGCCACATCGCCGACGTGCGGGTGGGGCCCGGCTTCGCCGATCAGCGAGAGGCGCTGGTGGACGCGGCGCGGAAGACCGCACGGGCCGTCGCGGGCAGAGCCAGCCGAAGGAGAGGTCATCGGGCCAATTCGGTGTCGATCGTCGCCGGTCCGCGGGAGAGGGACCGGGCCGAGTCCGTCAAGACGATCTTCGAAGAGGCGTTCAAGGACGAGGCCGCCAAGCTGGCGAAGACCTTCGCGTTGTGGTTCGACCCGGCTTCGGTGCCGATCCGGGTGCTCGAGTCGGATGACACCGAGACAGGGCACGAGGTACTGGTCCAGGTGCACCTGGAGAACACCGCGAAGCCGGCTCGCCGCTCCACGACCCCGGTAGCAGGAGATGGCCGTCCGGACGAGTCCTTGCCGAACGGTGGCCCCGGCGATGTCATCACGTTCGATCCCCGGACGGGAATTGCGGAGGTGAGTGGTGGTCGTGTCGACGGGGTCGATGGTGAGTTCGTGATTTCGTTCGATCCGGAGTCCGGGGTCGCGGAGGTGGGCGGTGGTCGTGATCTCGGTACGGAATTCGCGGGCGATGTCATCACGTTCGATCCTCGGACCGGGGTTGCGGAGGTGGGTGGCGGTCGTGATGCGGGGGTCGATGGTGAGTTCGTGATTTCGTTCGATCCGGAGTCCGGAGTCGCGGAGGTGGACAGCGCTCGCGGCGCCGTCGATGCCGCACAGCGGAGTTTTCCCACCCTGGACTACGAGTTCCACAGTGACGGCAGCGAACCGCAGTTCTTCTGGCAGGCTCGGCAACCGGTTCTGGACACCCGGACCGAGCGGTTCCCGGCGGTGCTGCCCGTGGTCCTGACGGGAACCGATGAAAAACCGGATATGATATTTTCCGCGGACAGCACGATCGGTCGCGTGGTGGACACTGTCGAATACTGCTATCGGAGCTTCTACGCGACTCAGGAAGTGATCGCCGACGCGAGGGCGCGGCTCACCGAAGTCGGCAGCTCGATGCGGTTGCGGGTGAATCCTGGCAACACTGTCACACGTCACGGGGTCACGCTGGTGATGGTGACACCACACTTCGGGCGCACACCGCCGGCGGTCTGCAGTGAGTTTTCGCAGAAGATCGTGGGTGGTTCGCACCGCCAGGCAGTGCTGCGGCCGGCGGAGGGAATTCCGGCGACGGGCAAGATCGCTGACGGCGGCCCGTTGCATTTCCGCGGGTCGCACGAGGTGGCCGACGCGATCTCCCGGTTCGTGCGGACTCCGGACGCGATCGAACACGTCACGCCGCAGTTGGCAGGCGACTACATGTCCGCCCATTCGGTGCGCCCGCCGCTGCCGGGAAAGGAGTACGGCAGTGCCCTCCGCCGGGGTACCGACGAGCGAGCCAGGACCGACCGGGTCGCCCAGCGCCTCGGCGTGAACCAGTTCGCGTGGGCCAAGCCGGGTGAGGCATACCTGATGCAAGGCATCGCTTCGGAGGGGGAGACGGGCCCCCGCTGGGACATGGACTACAGCCACACCACGGATGGTGAGCAATTGTCGTCAGGATGGGGCTATCACCTCGGTTCGGTGGTGGTGAGCAGCGCCGCGGACGACATGCAGTTCACGGTCGAAACGGTCAGGGCGGGGGGACGCCGCAGGCACCTGCTGAACGAGGCGATCGAGGAAAATCTGGCGATCCACGGAGCGGAACTGCCGGGCCTGCGGCGACGGCTGGAGGCGGAGCCGGACACCAGTCCGGCGCAGCTCGCCCTGGCCGACGCGCTCATCGACGTACAGCGCGCGAGAGAAGTGATCGCCGACCCGGCATCGACGGACGCCGGACGCCGGGTCGCCAGGTTCGAGCTGGGGCAAGCCGAGTTGGCGGCGCGCATGGCGCTGACGGCGACCGCGGGACCGGAGCGACTGCCGCCGCTGGGCACGATGTGGTACCTGTACGGCTACCGGAAGACTGCGGACGCCTCGTTCTTCGGAATCTGGAGTCACCTGGGCGCACCGCGGGAAAACCGCCAGATCGCCAACCCGTTGACGATGGTGGCCACGGCCGTCAGCGTCGTGCTGCGGTCGACGGTGCCCATGGCGGAAGTGAAGGGAATCGACCCCGCGCTGGTCGCCGACGGAGACCGGATACTGCCCGGAATCGCGGGCGTCGTGGTGGCCGGCTTGGCGAAGGAAGCCGCGAAGGCGGTACTGTGGCAGGATCGCAACGACATGCCGCTGTCGGAGATTTTCCTGCACGGCTACGGCGACGACCGGCTGACCGGCAAGCGGGTCGGCCGGCGGCGCGCCGAGCTGGTCGCGGCCGCGTTGCGGCGAGCGCTGGCGCGAGCGCTGGACCAGTTGCAGTCTCGCCGTCCTCCGGGCGCTCGCAGGGTGACGGCCGACCAGATCCGGATCGTGACGATCTCCCACGGCGTCCAGGACCCGCCGGAATCGGTGGATCCCCGGAACGATCGGCGCAAGGTGTACGTCGAGATGGCACCCCCGAAGCGGCCGGCCGACGGAACGAACGAAGGACCATGATGGACACGATGACGGACACGACCGAGAACTCCGGCCCCGCGGAGAACTGGTTCCTGCTGATGGACCCGGCGTGGGGTCCCCGGTCGGAGAACGACGCGCCACCGATCGAAGCCGTCGTCGGGCTGTGGCCCGTCGAGGAGGGGAAAGTCGGCAAGTTCCGGGCCAACCCGGAGTACGTGCCCGCGGACCGGAATTCGCCGTCGGACCCGCTGGACGCGGTGCTGCGCCTGGTACTCCAGGGACGTGCCGAGGCCGAGCACATCCAGTTGATGCTGCGCGACTCGTTGTTCGACATCGCGATGAACGGCGACAGTCGTCCGTTGGTCACGAGGTCACCCGACGACATCCCGTGCGTCGTCGTGGCCACCGGGGAACCACACCGGCAGCGGATCAGCTCCCCGGGCTGGCGGCGGATCGGCCTGGACGATCTGGTGGTGCTGCTGGCCGACGGGGTGGACGTGCTGTTCAATCCGGCCGGCCCGGCTGCGGTCCGGCTCACCGGCGACTTCATGCGGGAAACGCTGGGGATGAGCGACGAGCAGGCGGCCGGACTCTACGTCGGCCACCAGGACGCGACCGGTCTGCGCGTGGTGCCGTGGGACGCCGGGGCACCCGCTTCCGGCGAGCGGCCCGCGCCAGGGCGGTGATGTCCCATCCGCCGCGACGACCGACGCCGTCCCGCGAGCAGGCGGGGCGCGCCCGGGATCGGCTCCGCCGTGTCCGGCGCCGGGGCGCCCTCTGGCTGCGCCGCGCACTTCGTGGGCGGGAGCTGATCGGACATCCGCCCTACGCGGCGCACAACGATGACGGCGTGGTCTTCTTCGACGGGCGCGCGGATATCCGCTTTTCGCGGCGCGGCTCGTCGCGGTGGATTTTCGGGCACTCATCGTGGACGGATTCCCCTTGGGCGGCCAGTTCTTTCGCGCTCTGGCTGTGGCCGGACGCGGTCGCCTACTACCTCGAGCAGTACGGCCTGGTACTGCGGCTTTCGCCCGAGCAGCTGGCGGACGCGTGGAACCCCCTGCCACCGGAGGCGTGGCGGGAACTGCGCATGGTCGGCCGGCGGCTCGATTCGACGGGAAAGCAGGGGGACCGCTTGCCCGGGAGTTCCCTCGCCGAGTCCCCTTAGGGGCAATTCCGGCCTGGTGGACGTGTTCCCGGCCGATACTGGCAGTTGATCGCCCGCCGGATTCCAGGAGCATCATGACCGCGCAGACCGGGACCGAACCGGAGCAGGACAGCGGCCGCTGGTACCTGCTGATGGACCCGCACTGGACTCCGGAGGAAGCGGACGAGGCGCCGCCGATCGAGGCGGTCGCCGGGGCGTGGCCGGTCGAAGAGGACGACGAGGTCGGCCTCTTCCAGCCCAATCCCGACTACCAGCCGACCGACGAGACGTTGCCGACCGACCCGGTCGACGCGCTGCTGCGTGATCTGGCCGAGGGGAACGGCGAACCGGAACACGTGCGGGCGCTGCTGCGGCAGAGCCTGGTCTTCCAGGCGATGAACGGGGACGGGCGGCCGTTGGTGATGCCCGCTCCCGATGACACGCTCTGCGTGGTGCTGGCCACGGCGGCGCCGCACGCGGAGCGGGTCCCCGCGCCGGTGTGGCGTCGCGTCGATTACGCCGGGTTCGTCGAAGAGCTGGTAGACGGTGTCGACGTGCTGGTCAACCCGGAGGGGCCCGCGGCGGTGCGGCTGACCGGAACCTTCGTCCGCGAAGGTCAGGAAGCCGACGAAGCGTTCCTTGCCGAGTACGCGCCTTCCGACAAGGACAGCCAGCTTTACGTCATGCCCTGGAAGGCGGGCGAGGCCGGGCCGGACTCGGACGCGGAACGGCCGTGAGCGACGAAGAGCGGCGCGCCCGCGAATGGCTGCACCACACCTACGGCGACCGGGTCGTGCTGAGCGACGTCGAACCGGTCTTCTCCGGCGACCGGGCGGTGTTCTTCTCCTGTCGCTATCACGACAATCCCGAACCGATGCTCGCCGCCACGCTCTGCGTGCCGCGCGACGGCTCGGACCCGTTTCCCACAGCCAACGGTGACCCGCTCGACGAGGACTTCAACCTCAGCGGCGAGCAGGACGCCGCGCGATGGCGGTTGAACGCCCGCAACTGTGTCGTGGCGGCCGACGCGGTACTGAACGGTCACGCGGCCAGCGCGTTGCCGTGGCAGCCGGACGACGAAGAGCCGGGGTGGTGGGAGCGGATGCTCGCCGCGCACTTTCCCGGCGCCGAAACCACCACCTGCACCGAGTGGGAGCAGGCGGCGAAGACGATCGGTGAGGGCGGCCCTGGTACCCGCGGCATCGTGTGGCTGCGGCGTCAGCTCGATGGTCACGACCTGACCGGACATCTGCTCTTCGCGGAATACGGCGACGAGGGCGTGGTCTTCCTCGACGCGCAGCGCGGTGTCTACGCCGATATCGACGACCCCACAGCCGACGAACTCCTCGTCGCGCGATTCACCGGCGCAACCCGGGACGAGGCGCCGTCCGTCGCGATGCCCTGGGACATGGCCGCCGAGGATTTTCCCGCCGCGGTGCGGAAAGCCGAGCACTGGCTCGCGGGCACTTACGCCGACGCGGTCCAGCTGGCCGGCCCGGCCCCGGAGGACGAGCTCAGCCGCGGCTGGCTGTTCGCGATCACCACCGAGCGGTTCACCGAAACCGGCGACTGGCGTGATCAGATGCTGGACGCGGCCCTGGTGGTGCCGAAGGCCCCCGGCCAGGCTCCGTTCGGGCTGCCGAACCGGGATCCCTGGGGCTGGCTGGACGACTGGGAGGCCGGGGTACCCGGCCTGTCCGGCCCGCCCCCGCCCGGCGAAGCCGCGTGGTTCGCGCCCGCCATGGCACAGCTGGGCGAGGCCGAAGAGATCCAGGCCCACGCGAACTGGGTGGACGCGCTGGAGTGGATGTCCGGCTTCCCCTCCGGGACGCGGGTCCTGATCTGGGTACGCCGCAAGGACGATCGGGGCCGCGAGACCGTCGGTCATCTGCTGTGGGCCGTTCCTGACGACGAGGGAGTCCGGCTCGTCGACCCGATGGCCGACGACGGCGAACCGCTCATCGACCCCGACCCGTTCGAGCTGCGGATGATCCGGATCGCCGCGTCGACGCCGCCGACAGCCGAATCCGAGCCGTCCCCGGGCACTGCCAGGGCTGGTGCGCCGGCCACTTCGCCGTCCGCGCCCGAGGGCGGGTTCTGGCAGGACGACGCCTTCTAGGCCCCTTCATCGCCTCGGAGCATCTTCGGGCACTCATCGTGGACAGAAGGTCCTCCGCGGTCGGTTCTCCCGCTTCGGGGATCTAGCGTCGTCGGCAGGACGGCCAGGTTGCGCGACCCGAAGGGAGATCCGATGCCCTTGCTGACCCGGCTCCGCCGGTCCGCGCGTGCCGGGAAGAACGGCGCCGTGAGCGAAATCGGCGACGTCGTCGTGGTGCACGCGGGTGACGGTGGCACAGACGAGGCGCGCACGCTGGCCGCGTCGTTGGCGGCCGACCCCGAACATCAGGTGGTGGTCGCGGATCTGCCGCCCGAGTCCCCGGTCGAGCTGTGGGAGTCGTTCGCGGCGGCGCTGCCCCGGGACAAGCGACCTCTCCGCCTGATACCCGGGCGGCAGCCCCTCGAGATCGGCGCGGCGGTCGCGCCCTGGCTCACGGCACGGCTCGGCCGTCCGGTACTGGCCCCGTACGGCCGGGTGCACCAGGGAGCCGCGGGCGCGTTGTTCGTGCATTCCGGGCCGCGGACGGGATGGGGCTGGTTCCGGCCCCGGCAGTCCCCGGCCTGGGCGGCGAAGCGCTTTCCCAGCCCTGCTTGGGAATCACCCGTGCTGGCGGAGGTGGCGAAGGCGGGCGCGAAGGCGGTGGCCGAGCCGCTGCCCGCCGGGATGTGGATTCATCCGGCCGGCGCGGACGAGAAGTTCGCCCGCGAGCGCCTCCGGTTGGCCGCCACCCTGCCCTGCCAGCCGGGTACGCCGGTGATCGTGCTGGGCAGCAACGACGTCCCCGGCCTGGAACTGGGGGACGTCGCGGCGTTCTGGCGGACCCTGCCGCCCGAGGTGCGCGGGAGCGTCTGGTTCGTGCTCCTCGGGGGGATCGCGGTGCCCGAGGGCAGCGCGGCCGGCCTGGCGCTGGCGAACGCGATCGGCGCGGAAGCGTTGTGCTACAACGGGTTTCCGGTCGGATCGCCGGACACGCCGGAGGTGGTCACGACGCGGCCGGACGGCGGGCAGGGGTGGTCCCCCTTCGGCCGGGGTTTCGCGTACCGGCCGGGCGACGCCCGGCCTCGGTTGCGTGCTCATCGCGCACCGGCGGAAGATCTGCACGAGATCGTGCCGGGTGTCTACCGGTCCACGCCGGACGTGGTGGTCGAGATCGTCCAGGCCGGGCTGTGGGTCCGGTCGCTGGAAGGCACCGGGGAGGACACCGGCGGCGCTGCGCGGTCGGTCCCGGTGGACCCGGCATGCGCGCTGGTGCTGTACGAAGCGACCGACCCGGCGAAGTCCGGACGGTTGCGGGCGGCCGCCGAAGAGCTGGTCAAGGGGCTCGATCCGGCGGTGCGGCCGACGACGCGGGTGCTTCCCATCGGGACACCGGTGGGTGGCCAGGGAGAACCGACGGCCCGGTTGCCCACGGCGTCGCCGCTGGAGGACGAGCTGGGCGAGCGGACGACCCGGTTGACCACGACACCGCCGAAGGGGGAGCAGACCGCGCGGCTGGCGGCCCCACCGGTGGACGGACAGAGCGAGTCGACGGCCCGGGTGGCGCCAGTCGCGGCGCGGCCGGGGAACGGGCAGGAAGAACTCACGACGCGGATGGCGGTGCGGGCGGTGCCCTCGGCGCGGCCGGAGGACAAGCCGGACGCGCTGACGACCCGGCTGCCGACGCAGACGGTGCAGCCGAAAGACACCCAGCCGGAGAACGCGGCACCGCCGGAAGAAAAGCCGGAACAGCCGGTGGCATCGGCGGAACCGGAGGACGGCGAACTCGCGGACACCGCGTTGCCGTTCCTGTCCCGGATGATGGAGACCGTGGTCATGCCCGTACCGGCGTCGCTGCGGGCCGCCGAGCCGGGTGCGCCAAGCCCGGCCCCGTCCCGTCTGTCGGCCCGGCTGGAAGGACACACCGATGAGCGAGGCCACTGAACAGAACCAGGTTGTGGCTCTGGTCGATCCCGAGTGGACGGTTACCGAAGAGGTTCCCGAACCGCCGATCGAGTCGGTTGTCGGGGTCTGGCCGTTGCTGCCGGACGGAGATCGTGGCCTGTTCCTGCCGAATCCGGCCTACCGTCCGTCCACACCGGACTCGCCACTCGACCCGGTGGACGCGGTGCTCGGCCTGATCTCCCGTGGCGAAGCCGATGCCGAGCTGTTGCCCGACCTGTTGCGGGGCGCCGTACTCGCTGTCGCGGTGGACGAAGAGGGCGTCGCCATCGTGCGTCCGGCGCCCGACGGCGTTCCCTCGGCGCTGGTGACGACCTCTTTCGGTCACCGCGACCGCGTAACGGCCACGGACTGGCTGCCGATGACGCTGCCGGACCTGGCCGAAGCGCTCCCGCCGCACGGGGTCGACGTCCTGCTCAACCCGGGGGCGCCGACCTCCATGCGCCTGCTCGCCGACGCCGTCCGCGCCGCCGCGGCCGAGGAGTAGCTGAAGGCCACCGTTAAGGGATCGGTATCGGCGCGTTGGGAACGCGTGAAGACAGTGGCCCTCGCCGCCCGGTTTTCGTTGACTGGTAAGCGTGGCTCCTGTTTCCGCACTCGACGGACCGACCGGTGGTTATCGCAACGCGCCTACCTCCGCTCCCGGCATCGACCCCTTCCCGGCAACCACCAATCCACAGTGGACAGCGCCGCCGGGCGGAGTCATTTCGCTGGACCAAAGGGAGCTGGCGGGCGCGGTGGCCAAGTTCCACGAGGCCGCGGCGGCGGCATCCCGGGCCGCGAGCGGCGCACCACGCACCGGTGACGGAACGGCGTACGGCGTCGCCCCCTGGGGATCGGATCCGTTGGGAGCGGCCTTCGGCGGACGCTATGCCGACCCCGCCCAGCACCTGCCCACCGCGTTGGAAGCGCTTTCGAAGCTGCTCGACGGGGTGGCCGATCAACTGGCCCGCACGGGGCGCGTCTTCGACGATACCGACAAGCACGCCGCGGGAGACGTCCGGAAGATCGTGAGGACCGATGCCCGCGACTGAGGTTCCAGCAGACGTTCAGCACCTGTTGGAGGTCCTGATCGGAAACGATTGGCCGGAAGGCGATCCGGACGATCTCCGGAAGATCGCCGCCCAATGGCGCGTCACCGCGAAACAGGTCGAGACCGTCCAGGACCTGGTCCGCGAGGCCGCGCACCGCGTCGATCGTGCGCTGGAAGGCCAGACACAGCAAGCCTTTCAGGCCTTCATCGCGCCGTTCATCGCCCCGGACGGTCACCTCGACATGCTCCGGAAGGGATGTCTGGGGCTGGCGGACGCCGCGGACGAGATGGCCGTGCAGATCGAACTGCTGCGTATCATCATCATTCAGCTCCTGGTCCTGCTCGTCATCCAGATCGCCGCGGAGATCGCCGCCGCGCCGTTCACCTTTGGCGCGTCACTAGCGAGCATTCCCGGCGAGATGGCCGCGACCAGGGCAATCGCCGTCGTCGTGATCCGCCGGGCCGTCATCGGGCTCGTCAGTCACCTGGCCGCGTCCCTGCTCGAACAGGTCGGTGTGGTCTTCCTCGCCCAGTTCATCCTCATCTGCCAGCACAAACTCTCCGGATTCCGCGGCGACATGTTCAAGACCGCCGCAGTCAACGCCGTCGTCGGTGGCGCTGTCGGCCTCGGCGCGGGCGCGGCGGGCAACTTCGCCAAGAACGCGGCCGCGAAATCGCTGCGTGAGCGTGTACCGGCGGCACGTCACCTCGACGGCACGCCACCGACGAACTGGAAGGACGCGGGAAAGCACTTCGCGCTCAACGCGCCCGTCGACGTCGGCTTGGGCGCGGCGACCGGTGTCGCCGAGGCAGTCGCACAGGACGCGGCCACCGGCTCCTCGGGCGACGAGATCTACGGGGCCGAGAACGGCGCCTTCACCGGCGCGCGCGACGCCGCGCACAATGCCTTCAACCCGCACAGCAAGTTCTCCACGAATCCCGCGTACTACCTGGACAAGTCGCTCAACGAGCGCTGGGACAAGCCCAAGACCCCGCCACCGGCCGACCAGGGGCCGCCGCGGCTCCCGGAGGTCCGTCGTGAGGATTGGGACGCCTGGACCAAGAGCACGATCGACGCGCTGGACGGAAATTCTCAGCACCGGCGTTAAACTGCCCGGGTGCGGACCCGACCCACGCTGAGCTGGACGCCCACCGGCGAGCCGTTGCCACGCACGGCCGAGCTGGGCGCCGTCGCCGACCTGCTCCGGTGCGGCGACGTGCTGGTGCTCAGCGGCGCCGGGCTGAGCACGGAATCGGGCATCCCCGACTACCGGGGCGTGGCGGGCAGCCTGCGCAAGCACACCCCGATGACCTACGCCGAGTTCGCCGGCAGCGTCGAGGGTCGCCGTCGCTATTGGGCACGCAGCCATCTCGGCTGGCGCACGATCGCCCGCGCCCGGCCCAACAGCGGCCACCACGCGGTGGCCCGGCTGCGCGCGCTGGGGCACGTGTCCGGGGTGATCACCCAGAACGTGGACGGCCTGCATCAGGCCGCGGGGACCCCCGGCGTGGTGGACCTGCACGGCAGCCTGGACCGGGTGATCTGCCTGTCCTGCGGGCGGCTCGGCCCCCGGGAGGAACTGGACCGGCGGCTGCGCGCGGTGAACCCGGGGTTCCGGGCCGCGGCGGCCGCGATCAACCCGGACGGCGACGTGGACCTGCCCGAGCACGAGGTCGCCGGGTTCACCGTGGTGGACTGCGCCGACTGCGGTGGCGTGCTCAAACCCGACGTCGTGTTCTTCGGCGAGAACGTGCCGAAGCCGCGGGTCGAGCGGTGTTACCGGATGGTGCGGGACTGCTCGGCGCTCCTGGTGCTGGGCTCGTCCCTGACCGTCATGTCCGGCCTGCGCTTCGTCCGCCGGGCAGCCGCGGCGGGCGTCCCGGTCGCGATCGTCAACCAGGGCGTGACGCGGGGCGACGAGTACGCGGCCGTGCGTGTCGACCGGCCGCTGGGCGGCGCGCTGACCGAGCTGCTGGACACGGTCGAAGGAATCGCGTCTTAGGCCGAGTGCTCGTCGCCTCGCGGGTGGTGGGTCAGTCTTCGACCCAGCCGTGTTTGCGGGCGACAGCCACTACGCGCTGCCGTACCGCGACGAGCTGTGCGCCGGTCAGTGCCGGCGCCGCTTCGAGCAGTGCTTCGATCAGCTCCGACTCCAGCTCGGCCAAGGACAACACGTCACACAGTTCGTCCTCGTTCTCGGCCCGCGCGGGCACGGGCTGGTGCGCCGGTGCTGTCTGCGTCCGCTGAGGCTGGTCGAGCAACCGCACCTGTGATGCCTTGAGACCCCGCTCGCCCACTTCGGGAACGAACTCGACCTGCACGCCCATGCTGAGCAACTGCTTGTCGAAATGGAGGTCGTTCACATGGAGAAACACATCTTCGCCACCGTTGTCGGGTGAAACGAACCCATAACCGCGAACATCGTCGAACTTGATAACCGTACCCGTAGCCACGTGAATCCCACATCCCACATCGTCAGTACCCGCGGTGCCAACCAGTCACCACGACACCGCGGTCCGCGCCGAGGATACACCGCTGTCGTACGCGGCCGGGCCCGAGCCGTGCGTAGTCCGCAATGGACAGAGGCAGGGCGGGAACGCTCAGCCCGCCTTCCTGGCCCACTCGGACAGGGGCGGGGCCGGCTCGCGCGCGGCTCGTGCCTCCGCGGCCAGCATCGCGTCCTGTTCCTGGGTGATCCGCGCCATGACATCCTCGATGTCGACGAAGTCGTCGGAAATATCGTTCATCGGGTGCACCTCCTTTGGGCTGGACCTGACTGGAACCAGTCAACCGCTCGCGTGGCACCGATCACCATGGTTGTGCCCGTTCGGCTACGGCCCCTGCACCTTCCGCTGGCGGGAAAGGACTGAGGGGCAAGCCTGTTGCCCGGTGTGCCCCTGGTCGGCAGCGTCGTGAATGGCACGTTGGAGACGTTCAATGTCGTCAATGTCCCCTTCACGACACCGCGTTCACGCTGCCGGCAGGCTGACGCGGACCACCAGACCGCCTTCGGTGCGAGGCTGGGCGGCGACGCAGCCGCCGTGCGCCTCGGCGATCGCTCGTACGACCGAGAGGCCGAGGCCGCTGCCCGGTGGCGGATCCGCCCGGTCGAAGCACGATCGCCGGAAGGGCTCGAACAGTTCGTCGCCGTCGGTGACACGGATGTGCGGGCCGGTGTTGGCGATTTCGAGGACGCAGGTCGTCGCCGACCCGGCGGTGTGCACGGACACCCAGCCACCGGGTCCATTGTGGATGAATGCGTTGTCGACGAGGTTGCGGACCAGCTGCTCCAGCAGGACGGCGTCGCCGCGGACCTTGGTCTCGGCGAGTTCCGGCCGGAGCGTCAGGTGTTCACCACCGCGGGCGAGCCGTTCCCCCAGGATGTCGTCGGCGAGCCCGGCCAGATCGACGATGTCGTTCTTCCGCACGGTTTCCGCGTTCTGGGCCAGCGCGAGCAGACCCGCGAGCACGCGCTCCTGACGGTCCAGTCCCGCGAGCACCTTGCGGCCCAGCGCGACGGTCTCGGCGGCGGTGTCCGGCCGAGCGATCGCCACCTCGGTGACCGCGCGCTGGGCCGCGACGGGTGTCTTCAGCTCGTGCGCGGCGTTCGCGATGAACCTGCGCTGGCCCGCGAACGAGCGTTCCAGCCGTGCCAGCATATGGTCGAAGGCGTCGGCGAGTTCCTTGATCT
Source organism: Amycolatopsis sp. NPDC059021 (assembly GCF_042739895.1). Lineage (NCBI taxonomy): Bacteria > Bacillati > Actinomycetota > Actinomycetes > Pseudonocardiales > Pseudonocardiaceae > Amycolatopsis > Amycolatopsis sp. NPDC059021. Next base: position 2,550 of record NZ_JBHYIQ010000018.1, on the reverse strand, counting down.
CGTCGTGCGGGCCGGGCAGCCGGATGCGCGTCCCCAGTTCCTGGTCGGCCGCGCGCTGGGCGGCGGCGGTGATGGACCGGACGGGGCGCAGCGCGCGCCGCGCCGTGAACCACCCGAGGACGGCCGCCAGCGCCATGACGGCTCCCAACGCGATGGCGCCGTTCTGGAACAGCGAGGAATAGGTGACGGTGCCCAGATCCGGAATCGGCTCCGGGGGCGTCACCGGAACCGGTCTCACCTCCCCGGTGAGCGGGTCACTGGGCAGCAAGCCCGCGGTTCCCGCCGGCCGCGCCGGGTGCGACAGCAGCATGATCAGGCCGAGCAGCACGGCCCCGGTGATCGCGGACAGCGCCGTGTACGCGACCGTGAGCCTGATCCGCAGCGGCCAGCGTTTCACGGGATCCGGTACCCGACACCGGAAACGGTTTCGATGACCGAGGGCTCGCCCAGTTTGCGCCGGAGCGAGGTCATCGTCACGCGGACGACGTTGGTGAACGGATTGATGTGCTCGTCCCACGCCGTTTCCAGCAGATCCTCGGCCGAGACGACCGCGCCGTCCGCGCGGAGCAGTTCCTCGAGCACGATGAACTCCTTCTTGGTCAAGGAGATCAGGCGATCACCGCGGACCACCCGATGCCGGGCCGGGTCAAGGCCGACGCCCGCTCGCTCCAGCACCGGGGGCACCGCGGGCCTGCTGCGCCGTCCCAGCGAACGCACCCTTGCGACGAGTTCGGTGAAGGCGAACGGCTTCGGCAGATAGTCGTCCGCGCCGAGTTCGAGCCCGGAAACCCGGTCCGCGACCACGGACGCGGCGGTGAGCAGCAGGATCCGGGTCGCCGGGCGATCGGCGGCGAGCGTGCGGCAGACCTCGTCGCCGTGCACCACTGGCAGCCCTCGGTCGAGGACCACGACGTCGTAGGCGGTACCGCAGCACCGTTCGAGCGCGGCGGCACCGTCGTAGACGACGTCGACGGCGAGGGCGTTGTCCCGCAATCCCTCGCCGATCGCGTCCGCCATCATTTTCTCGTCCTCGGCGACCAATACGCGCATGATTCCTCGGTACCGGGTGCGCACGCACCGGGCAAGCGGCAGGGACTTACGCACAAGGAACCGGGGACTTTCGACACGGAAAAGGCCCCGCGGACATCCACGGGGCCTTTTCCGTCAATCGATCAGAGCACCGGAAAGAGTGCCGTGCGGTGCTCGACAGTGCCGAGGGCCAGGACCGTCCCGCCCTTGCTCGGCCGGACCTTCCCCGTCGCGACATGGAAGTCCGTGGGCGCGCCGGCGGGCGTCTGCGGCGCGACGAAGCCGCGAACCTCGATGTCCTCGATGGCGGTGCTGTCGCCGAGGTCGAGGGAGGTGCAGGTGCCGGGCTTCACGAGAACGGTCGCGGCATGCCGGGCAGGGAGCACCGCGTAGGCGTCGTAGCTTCCCTTCGCGCACACGGTGAGCGGCTTGTGGGTGTCCTGCGGCGCGGCGGACGCCGTCCCGGCGAAAGCGAGTGCGGCGCCCGAGGCGAGGGCGGCGGTGGCGGCCATCGTCGCGGCGACGTGCTTGAAGGTGAATCGGTTCTTCGTCATCGGAGATCTCCCGTGTTCGCGGTTTCCGGGCGTTTCCCGGTCCCGGCCGAGTCTGCCGAAGAGGATGATCGCTGACCGCTAGGCGGCGGCTTATCTTTTCCTTATGAGCACGGCTGCTCTGCGAGCCTTCGTCCACAGAGGACTCATGGTGACAGCGTCGTCCGGTTACAGCCTCTCACGTCGACTATTGACTCTCCGCCGGTGGTGTTATAGCTTATAACCATAGCAACGACCGCTAACTGCGGTCGGATCGTTCCGGACCCGAGGAGAAGACGATGACCATCACCGCCCCGCGAGCCGACCGTGCCGCCGCCTCCGTCTCACTGCCCGTCCTCGTCGCCGCCTGGACCGCCCCGGTCATGGTGGCCGGGCAGTTCGCCTTCCTTTCCGGTGTTCCCATCGCCGTGGTGCTGATCGCCGCGCTGCGCAACCGCCGCGCGCCCGCGACACGCTGGTGGGCCGGAGGCCTCGCCGCGGTCTACGCCGTCCTGATGACGCTGTGGCTGACCGGGCCGAGCGATGCCCCGAGCCTGTCGAAGTACCTGAGCCCCGTCGTCACCGCGTCCTTCGCCGCGGCGGGCGCCGTGGTCGCCGTCGCGCACCATGTGCTGCGCAGGCGTTCGTCCGCGCGCGGCTGACCGGCGAGGGGCTTTCGGGTGCCGTTCGTTGCCCCTTCCGCCATTTCGACTGGCTCCCTGTGACCGCACGTGTTACTGATGATCAAGGTGTCGGCGAGGCCACAGTCGGCCGGACCGTCCGAAGCGGACTGTCCACTGGGGAAGGGAAAGCGGCTGATGACCGTCCGAGGAGCGTCCCTGGTCTTCGTGGCCGGTGCGGCCGCCGCTGCCCTGGTCACCGCGCCGGGGGGGGCGGGCCCCCCCCCCCCCCCCCCCCCCGGGGGGGGGGGGGGGCCCCCCCCGCCACCCCCCCCCGCGGCCCCGGGGGGCCCCCGCGCGCGGCGCCCCCC
>NZ_JBHYIQ010000017.1:97333-133042 GCF_042739895.1 Amycolatopsis sp. NPDC059021 | reverse complement strand
ATAAGACACTGTGTGCTATGTGTACAGTGTTTTCGACCTCAATGCCGTGAAGGCCTCCTTCACGGCGTTGAGCGCTGTGAAGGAGGCCTTCACGGACCATCGATCCACAAAGGACAAGCCCGGAGAAGCCGAGGCTCAGCCGCGTAGGGCGGCGACCGCCTTCTTCCAGCCGGCCTGGTCGCGGGCCTCGCGCGGGGAGACGATCTCGGCGAACCGGACGATTCCCTTGGTGTCGATGAGGAAAGTGCCGCGATTGGCCATGCCGCCGACGTCGTTGAACACGCCGTAGGCCTTCGCGACCGCACCGTGCGGCCAGAAGTCGGACAGCAGCGGGAAGGGGAAACCCTGCTGCTCCGCCCAGGCCTTGAGGCTGAACGGGGTGTCGACGGAGACGCCGACCACCTGGACGTCCTCGTCGCTGTACCCGGCGAACTCGTCACGGACCTGGCACAGCTCGCCCTGGCAGATCTGGCTGAACGCGAACGGGTAGAACACGAGCAGCACGTTCTTCTTCCGCCACAGGGCACTCAGGGTGACCTGCTCCCGGTCGAGGTCGTTCAGGGTGAAGTCCGGGGCCGCCGAACCTGTTTCCACCGCCATGAGCCGATACCCTTCCGTCATCCCTTGATGGGGCTGGTCTGGTGGGAAAGCAGCTTGAGCCCGCCGCTCTCCTTGACGATCACCCAGGTGACCCGGACCTGCCGCTCGGGCGCGGTCTCCGTCTCGCCCGCCAGCAGGATGCCGCCCTGGCTGATCACCATCGCCGTGTCGTCGCTGAGGAACCTGACCGAAAGCGGCCACCCGCGCACCCGCGCACCGCGGAACTGCGCCTCGAAACCCGCCTTCATGTATTCGCGGATCTGCTCGCGGCTGGTCAGCTGATCGTCTTTCATCAGCAGGCTGCCGTTGTCGGCGAAAGTGTCGGCGAAGTAGTCGGCGTCGTTGCGTTCCCAGCCCTCCTGGATCCGCATCGCGACCGTGAGCACGGCCTTTTCGTCCTCGCCGGTGAATTCGCGGTAGTACGAGGTGTCCTCTTCGATTCCCGCGGCGGCGAGGATCGCCGACGCGTCACCCCACGGCGTGGTCGTTGCAGCCATGCTGTTGTTCTCCCTGTTCGTCGCGCGCCGATAGGTCGAGACAACCATCCCGTACCACGCGCGCCGAGAACTCCTCTCCCTTGCGCAAAAAGCGAGGACGTCACCCGGCGCCGAGACAGACGAACGGGCGGCGGAACGGGTCGGCGGCGATCGCCTCCGCGAGCGCCGCGGCGGGACTCGCGCCGGCGGCGAGGGTGCGGTGGTAGTCGTCCATGGTCGACGCGGCGGCCTCGTCGCCCACCCGGCACACCGGGGCCAGCACCGTGCGGGAGCCGCCGGCGAGCAGGACGCTCGCGAAGCCGAGCGGTTCGTCGCCGGGACGGATCCGGTTCAGCGCGAGGTCGCACGCCGCGAACACGACCTGCCGCGGCGGACGGCTCAGCCCGGTCATCTCGTGCGCGTACAGCGAGCCGTCGGTCATTTCGAGCCGGGAGAACAACGCGTTCTCCGGCTCGTGCGAGCCGTGCGCCGCGATGTGCGCGAGACCGGCGCCGTCGAGTTCGCTCAGCACGGACGCGACCGTCGCGCGCTCGCCGTCGAGCACCCTGGCCGTGCGGAAGCGCACCGCGAGCTTGCCGACCTCGCCGAGCGCGCCGGGCACGTTCGGGCCGCACACGAGCACGACGTCGGCAGCCCCCGTGACGGGCACCTTCGCCGAAGCGAGCCACGCGGTCGCCGAGGGCGCGACAGCGACCGGGCGGCCGCGCAGGCTCGGCAGGACGCCCCACGGCACGGCGTACAACGCGCCGGTCGGCACCACGACGACCTCGCCGTCGCCGAGCAGCCCGGCGAGCGGCCGCAGCAGCTGCGTGTCGAGCAGGTCGGCGCGTTTGCGGGCGGAGGCACGGACCGTGTCGGCGAGGGCAGCGGGCAGGTTGTCCGGCGCGAGGACGTCGAGGTCGGTGTGGAGCATGCGAGCGTTTTCCGCGGCCGTGTCCGCCGGGCCGAGCCGCACCAGCTCGCACCGGCCCCTGGCGAGCACGACCGCGACGACCTCGCCCCCGGAGGTCGCGAAGCTCACCAGCACCCGGTCCCCCAGCTGCCCGGCGACGCCGCTCGCGGTCACCGCCGGCCTCGGCGCGCCCCACCGGCTGCTGTGCCAGCCCAGCCGGTGTGCCTCCCGCAGGCGCTCGGCGTGCCGGGCACGCAGCGCCGCGACCGGATGCCCGTCGTGCTGCGCCTGGTGGATGGCCTGTTCGAGACCGCGGACCTCGGCGATCCGCTCGGCCAGCTCGGGATCGTCGACCCGCGCGAGCCGCTCGTAGCGGTAAGTCTGCGCACGCGTGCGTTCCAGCCAGTCGAACAGCGTGCGGGCGTTCCCGTCGGCCAGCACCAGCCGGATCGCGAGTTCCGCCAGTTCCCTGCCGTGCACGGCCACGCCGGAAACCAGCTCGAGCCCGGCGCCCATCCGGTCGCGGACGCGGTCGAGTTCGGCGAGCCCGGCCCGGATCTCGGCGAGCGCCGCGCCGCGTTCCCCGCGCGCGACGGCGAGTTCGGCGCGGCACAGCCTGCGCAGCAGGCGGTAGTCGATCGAGGTGAGCTTGCCCGGCCGCGGGATCCGGGCCACCAGCTCGTCGGCCTTCGCGAGCCTGCGGCGGGCGATCTCCAGGCGCGCGGCGAGCATCCGCGCGACGGCGGCCTGCTCGGCGAGCCGCGGCATCGGCATCGCGTCGGCGGCCCGCAGCATCCGGCTCGGCAGCCCGGCGGGGAACTCCGACGTCGCGAGCGCTTCCCGCAGCTCGGCGTGGAACCCGATGAGCGTCGTGTTGGCGACGCAGGTCTGGCAGCCCCAGCGCACCATCCGCCGCCGCGCGGACGCGGCCAGCGTCTTGGCCAGCTCCAGGTCCCCGTTCATCAGCGCGGCGGCCGCCCGGTACTGCTCGACGTCGGAGAGGTCCCGGTTGACGCTGCGCTGTTCCCGCATGATCGGGAGCACCTCGTCGAGATGCCTGCCCGCCTCGTCCGCGAGCCCGGCCGCCAGCAGCGCCTGCGCCTGCTCGATCCGCAGCCGGGCCGGGATCTCGACGCCCAGCTGCTGATAGCCGCGCTCGCTTTCGTTGTAGTGACGCAGCGCCGCCGGGACGTCGCCGACCCGCAGCTCCAGCCCGCCGAGCGTCCGCCGCACATCGGCGGCGTCGGTCCCCCGATCGTATTTCTCCGCGAGTTCGATGGCGTCGACGAGGTCCGCACGGGCCGCGCGGATCTCCCCGAGCCGCGTATAGACCATCGCCCGGGTGGCCAGGGTGCCGATGTACGGACCGACCGTAGCCGCCAGATCATCCACCCGTTCACGCTGTTCTCGCTTGTACGTGAGCGAGGAATCGAAGTAGCGGACGGCCTCGTCGTTACGGCCGACCGCCATGAGCTGTATGCCGCAGTTGTGGTCCATCACGCCGAAAAGGCCCGCTCGGGCGGCAGGATCGGTGACGTGCTCGACGAGTTCGCGAACCTTGGCGAGCCCGGCCAGCCGGGCGGCCGCGTGGTCACCCGTCTCGGATGACAGGGTCGCCAGCAACCGGATCCGGGTGACGAGCCACTCCTGCCGGTTCGCCGCGTGCACCGGCTCGACCGAATCGAGCAGCGCCAGTCCCTCGCGCATCAGCTGTACGCCTTCGCGCTGCCGACCGGCACAACTCGCGTCGACACCCGACCGATGCAAAGCACGCGCCCTGTCGATGATCGACATCTGTTCCAGCTCGGTCACACACACATTGTCATGAGAACACAGAACGTAGCGGAATATGAGTCTGGGGGGGGGGGGGCCCCGCGCGGGCGCCGCCGGAGGAGGGGGGCGCCGACGGCGTTCTCCTCCTCCCGCCCTACCTCGTGTCCGGTCCTCCTGCCGGGCTCGTCGACTTCGTCCGGTTCGCGGTCGGCGAGTCCTCGGTGCCGGTGATCGTCTACCACCGGGGCACTGGCGTGTTCACCGCTCCCACGGCGGTGTCCCTTTTGGACATTCCGTCCGTGGTGGGACTCAAGGACGGCTTCGGCGACGTCGAGCTGATGACCCGGATCGTCACCGCGATCCGCTCCGCCGGCACCGAGCGGGCGCGGGACTTCCTGTTCTTCAACGGGCTGCCGACCGCTGAGGTCTCGGCGAAGGCGTACGCGTCGATCGGCGTCGCGCGGTATTCGTCGGCGGTGCACTGCTTCGCCCCGGAGATCGCGCACCGCTTCCATCGCGCGCTGGCCGAGGGCGACAATGCGGTGATGGACGCTCTGCTCGCCGGGTTCTACCTGCCGCTGGTCGCGCTCCGCGACGAGACGCCCGGATTCGCCGTGTCGCTGGTCAAGGCCGCCGCGCGGCTGCGCGGCGACAAGGTCGGCCCGGTGCGCCCGCCGCTGGTCGAGCCGGCGCCGGAGCAGATCGACCGGCTGGCGCAGATCGTCGAGAACGGCTTCACCACCCTCAAGGCGCTGTGACATGAAGATCCGGGATATCGTCCTGACGCCGGTCGCGTTCGCGGACGCGCCGCTGCTCAACGTGATGGGTGTGCACGAGCCGTTCGCGCTGCGGAGCGTCGTCCAGGTGATCTGTGAGGACGGCGTCGTCGGGCTCGGCGAGTCCTACGGCGACGCCGCGTTCCTCGGCGAGGTGCGCAAAGTACTGCCGCGGCTGCGCGGGCACGACGTGTTCGACCTGCCGGGGCTGCGGCGGATCGTGGCCGAGACCCTCGCCGGCACGGTGCTCACCGACGAGCACGGGCTGATCGGCGGGTTCTCCATCCGCAAGACGATTTCCAGCGTGTTCTCGCTGTTCGAGGTCGCCTGCCTGGACGCGCAGGGACACGCGCTGGGGCTCCCGGTCGTCGACCTGCTCGGCGGCAAGGCCCGCGATGCCGTCGAGTTCTCCGCGTACCTGTTCTACAAGTACGCCAAGCACATCGACGGCACCGAGGACTCCTGGGGCGAGATCCTGACGCCGGAGCAGCTCGTCGGCTCGGCGCGCCGGATGATCGACGAGTACGGCTTCCGCTCGATCAAGCTCAAGGGCGGCGTTTTCGAGCCCCGCCAGGAGGTCGACGGCATCCACGCCCTCGCCGAAGCCTTCCCCGGGCACCCGCTGCGGATCGACCCCAACGCTGCGTGGACGGCCGACACCGGCATCGCGGTGGCCAAGGAACTCGACGGTGTCCTGGAATACCTCGAGGATCCGACGCCCGGGATCGAGGGCATGGCGAAGGTCGCCGAACACACCGCCATGCCGCTGGCCACCAACATGTGCGTGGTGAATCTCGGCGACATCGAACCCGCGTTCCGGGCCCGCGCGATCGGCGTCCTGCTGTCGGATCACCACTTCTGGGGCGGGATGCGGGCCACCCAGGCGCTCTCGGTGACCTGTGAGAGCTTCGGGGTCGGGCTGTCCATGCACTCGAACAGCCACCTCGGCATCAGCCTCGCCGCGATGGTGCACGTCGCCGCCGCCACGCCGCACCTCACCTACGCCTGCGACACGCACTGGCCGTGGAAGGATGCCGACGTGATCGCGCCGGGCGCGCTCGAGTTCCGCGAGGGCGCGGTGGCGGTGCCGGGCAAGCCAGGACTCGGCATCGAGCTCGACCCCGACGCGCTCGCCGTTGCCCACGAGAACTTTGTCCGCTGTGGACTGACGAAACGGGACGATGTGACGTACATGCGCAAGTTCGAGCCCGGCTTCGAGCCGAACACGGCGAGGTGGTGACCCGGTGAAGGTGACCGGTTACGCCTATCCGTGGGACGTGCTCGACGCCCCCGGCTTCACCGCCCGCGCGGCCGATCTGGAGGCCGACGAGGTCGCGGTGGCGCTGTCCTACCACAGCGCGCGGGCGGCGACACCGTGGTCGGAGCGGGGCACGTCGGTGGTGGCGCGGCACGCCGCGTTCTACCGTCCGGTGCGGGAGGAAGCGTGGCGGGACAAGGAACTCCGTCCGTCCACTCCGGACTGGCTGGAGCGGCCCGACAGTGGCGGGGACGCGGTCCGGCTGCTCAACGAGGCCGGGATCCCGGCCGCCGCGTGGATCGTGCTCACGCACAACTCGCAGCTGGGCATCGCGAATCCCGGCGTCGCGGTGCGCAACTGTTTCGGCGAGGTCTACCCGTGGGCGTTGTGCCCGGCGCAGCCCGCGGTCCGCGAGTACTCGGCGACGCTGACCGCCGAAGCCGTCGACGGGCTGGAGCTCTCGTCGGTGATCCTGGAGGCGTGCGGGCCGCTCGGTGTCGTCCACCAGCACCAGCACGAAAAGACCGACGGTGTCTGGGCGCCCGCGGTGGCGCGGCTGTTGTCGGTGTGTTGCTGTACCGCCTGCGCCGACGGCTGGACCGAGCGCGGGCATGATGCCGACACCATCCGTGAACAATTGCGGGGCGAGGTGCGGCGGCTGATCGCCGCGGGCGATCTGACCCTGACCGAGGACAAGCTGCTGCCATCGGTACGCCGCGGCATCCTCGAAACGCGACAGGCCGCGACCGACGCGTTGCGGCACGCGGTGCTGGAGCGTCTTCCGTCCGGAACCCGGATCGTGCTGCACGGCGCGCTCGACCCGTGGGTCACCGGCGCGCTGCCCGGTCTCACCCCGGCCGCTCCCGAGGAAGTCGACGCCGTCGTGCTGCAGAACTGGGCGCCCGGACAGTCCAGTGTGGACGCCGTCGCGGCGGCACGGGCGAAGCTGCCCGAGAAGGTCGCCGTCGGCAGTTACATCACCGCCGTGGCGGGCAGCCCGGTGCCCGACATCGAGGCGTACGTCACCGAACTCGGGAAGGCGGGTGCGGCCGAGCTGCACCTGTATCACCTCGGGCTCGCCGGGCCTGCCCGCTGGCCGGACCTGCTGGCCGCCGGTGCCGCCGCCCACAGTCTCTAGAGATTCTTCGAGGAGTAAGGAAAGTATGAGCCAGGAAACCGACCCCGCCACGCTGGAAGCGATCCTCGCAGCGGCTGCGGCGGCTGCCCGGCCCGCGGCGGCCGCGACCCCGGCCGAGCGCGCGCGGTGGCTCGACGCGGTCGCCGACGCTCTCGACGTCGCCGCCGGGGAGCTGGTTCCGCTCGCCCACGCCGAGACGCATCTCCCGACGTCGCCGCGCTTGCAGGGGGAGCTGAAGCGGACGACGTTCCAGCTGCGCCTCTTCGGCAAGGTGCTGGCCGACGGCGAGTACCTCGGCGCCACGGTCGACCACGCCGATCCGGACTGGCCGATGGGCCCGCGCCCGGACATCCGCCGCGTGCTCGTCCCGATCGGCCCGGCGCTGGTGTTCGCCGCGAGCAACTTCCCGTTCGCGTTCAGCGTCGCGGGCGGGGACACCGCGTCGGCGCTGGCCGCCGGCTGCCCTGTCGTGCTCAAGGCGCACCCCGGCCACGAGGAACTTTCCACGCGTACCGGGCAGATCGTGCGTGAGGCCCTCATCGCGGCGGGCGCCCCGGAAGGCATGTTCGACGTCATCCACGGCGTCGACGTCGGCGTCACCGCGTTGAAGGACCCGCGAATCGCGGCGGCGGCGTTCACCGGCTCGGTACCGGGTGGGCGAGCGCTGTTCGACATCGCCGTGTCCCGGCCGACGCCGATCCCGTTCTACGGTGAACTCGGCAGCGTCAATCCGGTCGTGGTCACGCCGGGCGCGGTCGCCGCGCGCGGCGAGGCCGTCGCGAAGGGCTACGCGGGGTCGTTCAGCCTGGGCGCCGGGCAGTTCTGCACCAAGCCGGGCCTGCTGTTCCTGCCCGAGGGACACGGTCTCGACGACGTCCTGCGCGAGGCGGTGGCCGCGGTCGCGGCGCAGCCGATGCTCAACGACCGCATCGCGTCCGGCTACCGGAACAAGCTCGGTGACCTGCGCGGTGTGTCCGGTGTGGACGTTGTCGTCGAAGGCACCGCCGACGGTTCGGCGTTCACGCCGACGTTGCTGGCCACCACCGCGAAGGAGTTCCTCGCCGGGGGAGCGGCGGTGCACGAAGAGTGCTTCGGCCCCGCCTCGCTCGTCGTCACCTACACCGATCAGGCCGAGCTGCTGGACGTGCTGGCCACGCTCGAACCCGGGCTCACCGCGACGATCCAGGGCGAGGAGGACGAGGCCGACCTCGTCCGCGGCCTGCTGCCCGCGCTGACGCGGCTGGCCGGGCGGTTGCTGTGGAACGACTGGCCGACCGGGGTGACCGTGAGCTGGGCGCAGCAGCACGGCGGCCCGTACCCCGCCACCACCGCGCCGACCACCACCTCGGTCGGTACCGCGGCGATCGAGCGGTTCCTCCGGCCGGTCGCGTGGCAGGGCTTCCCCGACGCGCTGCTGCCCGAGGCACTGCGCGACGCCAACCCGTGGCGGCTCCCGCGCCGCACCGACGGCACCCGCTGACCACGTAACTCTCCGTCCCCTCTTCGCAAGCCAACGACGTCTTGGAGCTTCGCCATGCCCGTGAACAGGAGAACCGCCCTGCGGGGCGGCGCGATCGCGGCCGCTTCCGTCGCGCTGACCGCTTCGGCACGCCCCGCGTTCGCGGCGAGCGCCCCCGGTGCTCCGGGCGAGGCCGCCTCGGCGTTCGCGTCGATCGTCAAGGCGTACCGCGAACTGCAGACGGGGATCAACCGGCCGTCCCCGGAACGGGCCGAGGCGCTGGCGAACCTCGGCCGGGTCGCCAAGGCGTACAACGCGAGCATGTCGGTCACCGGTGGTCCACTGTGGACGGATCTGCCGTTCGGGCCGGGCAGTGACTACACGACGTCGATGTACGCGCGGCTGCGGGCGATCGCGGTCGACTGGGGCACGCCGGGCGGGACGCTGTCCGGCGACCCGGTCGTCCTCGACCGGATCAAGCGGGCCCTCGATCTGCTGTACACCCACCAGTACAACGAGAACACCGCCGAACTCGGCAACTGGTACACCTACGAGATCGGGATCCCGTACTACCTGCTGCACACCCTGTCGGTGGTGGCGGACAAGCTCGAACCGGCCGAGCTGGCGCGGTACCTCAAGCCGGTCCTGCGCTTCGTCGGCGACCCGAACCGCAGGACGAACAACCAGAACGTCGTGGAGACCGGGGCGAACCGGGCGGACAAATCGCTGATCGCGATCGTGTCCGGCGCGATGCTGGGGGACACCGCGCGTATCCACAAAGGACTTGACGCGCTCGTCGACGTCGCGGGCAACGGCGCGGCGAGCGTCGTCGCGAAGCTCGACAAGGCGGCGGGGGACGGGTTCCACACCGACGGTTCGTTCATCCAGCACGATTCGATCCCGTACCCCGGCCATTACGGCATCGTGCTGCTCACCGCGCTGGCCGGGACGATCCACGTCACTCAGGGCACGGAGTTCGCGCTGCCGGAGTCGTTGCGGCAGCAGATCTTCGCCCTCGTCGCCGACAGCTTCGCGCCGTTCGTGTACGCGGGCGCGCTGATGGAGCCGGTGCGTGGCCGGATGCTGTCGCGGCAGGGCGAGACCGGGCACGACATCGGGCACCAGCTGACCGTCGCCGTCGTGCTGCTCGCGCGTTCGGCGACCGGCACGGTGAAGACGGAGCTGGGCGGGCTCGCCGCGAAGTGGATCAAGGAGGGCACCTACGCCCCGTTCCTGAAGATCCCGGACCCGGAGCGGTTCGCGCCCGGCCCCGATCTGGTGGCGATCCCGGGCATCGAGTTCGCACAGGAGCTGCTCGCCGGCCACGTGCGGCCCGCCCCGATCGTCGCCGAACACCGGATCTTCGGGCAGCAGGACCGGATGGTGCACGTCACCGAGGGCTGGTCGGCCTCGCTCGGCGTCAGCTCGACGCGGATCTCGCGCTACGAGTCGGTCAACTCGATGAACCTGCACGGCTGGTACACCGGTGACGGGGTGCTGTACACGTTCCTGCCCAACGCCAAGGGCCACTACACCGACGCGTACTGGCCGACCGTCGATCCGCTGCTGCTGCCGGGGACGACGGCGAAGACCGGCCCGGCCGGTCCGCTGGGTCAGGTGCCGCTGACGAAGAACGCGCACACCGGTGGTGTCCGCTGGGATGCCCGGCACGGTGCCTACGCGCTGGACTTCGTTTCCGCGGACGGCACGCTGACCGCGAAGAAGTCGTGGTTCTTCACTCCATCCGGGGTGGTGTGCCTCGGCGCCGGGATCACCGACGGCTCCGGCGAGCGGGTGCGGACGGTGGTGGAGAACCGCGGCATCGGCTCGGGGCCGCTGCTGATCGACGGCAGGCGCTCCCGCGCCGGGCTGGGCGAGTCGTCCACTGTGGACAACCCACGCTGGCTGCACCTGGCCGACGTCGGGGGTTACGTCCTGCTCGACGACGCGCGGCTGACGACGTTGCGTGAGGACCGGACCGGCACCTGGCGGGACGTCGACACCGGCGCGAACACCAAGGGCACCACGGTGCCCTACACCCGGCGCTACCAGAAGCTGGTGATCGAACACGGCGTCAAACCGTCGGACGCGCGGTACGCCTACGTCGTGCTCCCTGGCGCGAACTGGGTTGCCACGGCGGCGTCGGCGTGGTCGTGGCGGGTCCGGGCGAACACGGCCTCGGTGCAGGCAATTCGCTTGTGGGACAACACTTTGCTGGCGAACTTCTTCGGCGCGGGGTCGGCCGACGAGGTGACCGTGTCCGGTCCGGCAGCGATCGCGTTGGGGCGCAAGGACGGCCGGTGGCAGCTCGCCGTGTCCGATCCGACCCAGCTGCAGGACAGCGTGACCGTCACCGTGCGGCGGCGTAAGGTCGTCGTGCCGCTCAAGGGAACCTACGGCGCGACGAAGGTCGTCCCGCTGTAAGGACTCAGCCACGCAGGGTGTCGCCGGGGCGTTCCTCGAAGATCAGCCAGGTGCGGGTGTTGCGGACGCCTTCGATGGCCTGGAGGCGGTCGAGCACGACGTCCCGCAGTGAGGTGTTGTCCGGCGCGCGGACCAGGAGCAGCACGTCGAAGTCGCCGCCGACGAGGGCGACGTGGTCGACGTACGGGATCTTGCCGAGCCGTTCGGCCATCGTGCGCCAGGACGTCTGCTCGATGGTGATCATGATGTACGCGCTCGTGCCGAGCCCGGCCTGGCGCGGGTCGATCCGCGCGCCGAACCCGGTGATCACCTGCTCGCCGAGGAGCCGTTCGAGGCGGCTGTAGGCGTTGGTGCGGGAGATGTGCAGCCGGTCGGCCAGCGCGCGGATCGACATCCGGCCGTCCTCGGTCAGCGCGGCGAGGATCGCCTGGTCGACGTCGTCGAGGACGGGTGCCGTTCGTCCGCCGGACCGTCCGGTGACCTGGGTCTCACTGGACGTATTGCCGCTGGAAATCGCTTTCTCGGTCAATCTGTCGCTCATTTCGCGCGCTGCTTGAACACTGCTTCGGCCACGGACACCATTCTTGCATCACATGTCACAGAGAGGGTGGTGCTGTCGATGACGCGGCGCGAGGACCGGGACCGGCCGAAGGCCGCCGAGTTGTTGCCCTCCGAGACCCCGGTGCGGTTCGTCGCCGAGGACGGCACGGCGGTGAGTCAGCGTGCCGGCTACGCCGAACCCGCACTCGACCGGCTGCGCACGGCGTACCGGCTCATGGTGCGCGGCCGCCGGTTCGACGCGCAGGCCACGGCGCTGACGAAGCAGGGCAGGCTCGCGGTGTACCCGTCGAGTGCGGGGCAGGAAGCCTGCCAGGTCGCGAGCGCGCTGGCGCTGCGGCCGGACGACTGGCTGTTCCCGACCTACCGCGATTCCGTCGCGCTGGTGTCGCGCGGCCTCGAACCCGGTGAGGTCCTGACACTGCTGCGAGGCGACGCGCACTGCGGCTACGACCCGTCCTCGACGCGAGTCGCGCCGCAGTGCACCCCATTGGCGACGCAGACCTTGCACGCCACCGGGCTCGCCCACGCCCTGCACCGGCGCGGCAAGGACACCGTGGTGCTGGCGCTCATCGGCGACGGCGCCACGAGCGAGGGCGACTTCCACGAGGCGCTCAACTTCGCGGCCGTTTTCGACGCGCCGGTGGTGTTCTTCGTGCAGAACAACGGCTACGCGATCTCGGTGCCGTTGGAGAAGCAGAGCGCCGCGCCCGCGCTGGCGTACAAGGGCGTCGGGTACGGCGTGCGCTCCGAGCAGGTCGACGGCAACGACGCGGTCGCGGTGCTGGCGGTGCTCGACGCGGCCGTCGACCACGCGCGGCGGGGCGGTGGGCCGATGCTCGTCGAGGCACACACCTACCGGATCGACGCGCACACCAACGCCGACGACGCCACCCGGTATCGCGACGCCGAGGAGGTCGAACGCTGGCGGGCGGCCGATCCGGTCCGGCGCCTCCAGACCTACCTGACGGGCCGGGAAGCCTTGCCCGCCAAGGACATCGAGCAGTTCCAGGCCGAGGCCGAGGACTTCGCGGCGGCCGTTCGGGACACGATGAACGCCGAACCGGACCTCGATCCGCTGTCGGTGTTCGACCACGTCTACGCGGAACCCACTCGCCAGCTCGTCGCGCAGCGAGCGCTGGTGGCGGCCGAACTCGAAGCCCAGGAGGCGTGAGATGACCCCGGTTTCGATGGCGCAGGCACTCAACGGAGCACTGCGAGACGCGATGAAGGACGACGACCGCGTACTCGTCTTCGGCGAGGACGTCGGCGCGCTCGGCGGGGTGTTCCGGGTGACCGACGGGCTCACGGCGGACTTCGGCGAGGACCGCTGCTTCGACACGCCGCTGGCCGAGTCCGGCATCGTCGGCTTCGCGATCGGCATGGCGATGGGCGGGTTCCGCCCGGTCGTGGAGATGCAGTTCGACGCGTTCGCCTATCCGGCGTTCGAGCAGATCACCTCGCATGTGGCGAAGCTGCGCAACCGCACGCGCGGCGCGTTGTCGCTGCCGATGGTGATCCGGGTGCCGTATGCCGGCGGCATCGGCGGGGTGGAGCACCACTGCGACTCCAGCGAGGCCTACTACACGCACACGCCCGGCCTGCGTGTCGTCACGCCGGGGACGCCGCAGGACGCCTACGACCTGTTGCGCGACTCGATCGAATCCGACGACCCGGTGATCTTCCTCGAACCGAAGTGCCGGTACTGGGCCAAGGACGAGGTGACCTTCACCCGGACCGGTGCCGCCTTCGACAAAGCCGTCGTGCGCCGCCCCGGCCGGGACGTCACGCTCATCGCGTACGGGCCGATGGTCGCCACCGCACTGGAGACCGCGGAGGCCGCGACGGCGGAGGGCTGGGACGTCGAGGTCGTCGATCTGCGCTCGCTGGCGCCGTTCGACGATGAAACCGTGACCGCGTCCGTCCGCCGCACCGGGCGCGCGGTCGTGGTGCACGAGGCCGCCGGGTTCTCCGGCTACGGCGCCGAGGTCGTCGCGCGGGTCACGGAGCAGTGCTTCCATCACCTGCACGCGCCGGTTCTGCGCGTCACCGGTCTCGATATCCCTTATCCGCCACCGAAACTGGAACGTCATCAGCTGCCGGACGTCGACCGGATCCTCGACACCCTCGCGCGGTTGCAGTGGAACGACGAGCCGAGGGAGGTCGTCGGTGCCTGACTTCCTGCTCCCGGACCTCGGCGAAGGGCTGACCGAGGCCGAGATCGTGCACTGGCTCGTGAAGGTGGGGGACACCGTCGCGGTGGACCAGTCCGTCGTCGAGGTCGAGACCGCGAAGGCGGCGGTGGAGGTGCCGGTGCCGTTCGCCGGTGTCGTGACGGCGTTGCACGGCGAACCGGGCCAGTCGTTGTCCGTGGGTTCGCCGCTGCTGTCGGTCGGTGAGGCCGAGGGATTCACTGAGCCGGGGGTCGTGACTCCGTCGCCCGCCGAGGTCGAGTCCAGCGGAAACGTGCTGATCGGCTACGGGACCGCACCGACTACGCGGCGCAAGCGGACCGGGCGGGTGAATGGTGCGACGACGGCCCCGGTGCCGGTGAGCGCGCCGGGCGTGATCTCGCCGTTCGTCCGGAAGCTGGCCTCGGACAACGGGATCGACCTGCGGCAGGTCATCGGCACCGGTCAGGGCGGGATCATCCGCCGCGCCGACGTCGAAACCGTGCTGGCGGCACGGCGGCCCGTGCCTTCCGAGCCTTCCGTGCCGAAGGCGGGGGAGCGCCGGATTCCGTTGCGGGGCCTGCGGAAAGCGGTCGCGGACAAGCTGACGACGTCGCGCCGGGAGATCCCGGAAGCCACCGTGTGGGTGGACGTCGACGCGACCGAGCTCGTCGCCGCGCGAGCCGCGCTCAACGCCGTGGCGCCCGACCGCCCGGTGTCGTTGCTGGGGCTGATCGCGCGGTTCGCCGTCGCGGGACTGCGACGGTTCCCCGAGCTGAACTCGCGTGTCGAGGGCGACGAGATCGTGGTGCTGGACACGATCAACCTCGGCTTCGCGGCGCAGACCGGCCGGGGGCTCGTCGTCCCGGTCGTGCCCGGTGCCCACGAACTGTCCACAAGGGACTTGTCGGCCGCGATCGCCGAGCGCACGGCCGCGGCGCGCGAGGGCGGGCTGACCCCGGCCGAGCTCACCGGCGGGACCTTCACCGTCAACAACTACGGCGTGTTCGGCGTCGACGGGTCGGCCGCGATCATCAACCACCCCGAGGCCGCTATTCTTGGAGTCGGAAGGATCATGGACCGCCCGTGGATCGTGGACGGCGAGCTAGCCGCCCGGAAGATCTGCGAGCTCACACTGGCCTTCGATCACCGCGTGTGCGACGGCGGCACCGCCGGTGGCTTCCTCCGGTTCGTCGCGGACTGCGTCGAATCCCCGGTCACGGCTCTGGGCGAGATGTAACTCTCCGTTCACGTTCAGCCCCTCACGCGGTCACCACACGTTCACTGGCATGATCGATTTGGTGTGTCCGTCATCAGGTGTTCACCTGGGGGAGGTAGCTGAATCGTGCTCTTCGATGTAATCAACGGCCTGGCCGGGCACAGCGCCGCGCTCGACGCGGTGATGAAGTTCGTGGCGGGCCCGTTGATCTACGTCCTCGTCGTCGCCGGCGGGCTGATCGTGCTGTGGACGATGCGCGGCAGGGCACTGGCGGACAACCTGTGGCTGGCCGGTCAGGTCGGGGCCGCGCTCGCACTGGGCTTCGTCGTGAACCGGATCCTGCGTGCCTTCGCCGTCCACGAGCGCCCGTTCGAAACCCGCCCGGTGCACCAGCTCGTCCAGCACGAACCCGGCGTTTCCTTCCCCAGCAACCACGCCACCGCCGCGATGACCATCGCCTTCGTGGTCGGCTTCTTCGTCTCGAAGCGGTGGGGCTGGCTGCTCGGCGTCCCCGCCGCGCTGATCGCGATCTCGCGGGTGTACGTCGGTGTGCACTGGCCGTCGGACATCATTTTCGGCGCGTTGGTCGGGCTGGCCGCGACGCTGGCCGTGCGGTGGGCGGCGCCCCGTGTCCGGGAACGTGTCGAAGCGCGGTTCGGGAAGCCCGCGCCCGCGGAGCCTCCGGCGCCGGAGCGTTTTCCGTCCGCCGAAGCCGATACCGTCGTCATCCCGCGGCGACGCGAAGCTCCCCGGCGGCAGGTTCCGCCGCCGAGTCCCGCCGCCGCGCCGCGGCCGATCGCCCCGCGCCGTCCCTCGGAAGCCGAAACGGTGGTGTTCCGCCGCGTCCGGCGCTGAACGTTTTCCGTTGGTCCTTTTGCGGGATTACCGATGCCACGGCGGCGGCTAGGCTCGAGGTGTCGATCATGCCTTGGGGGGATGAACCATGAGGACGTCTGGCAGACCCGCGCGGGTCTGGGTGCTCGTCGCTGCCGTGATCGGTGGTCTCGGTGTGGTACCGGGCACCGCCGCCGCCCAGAACCCGGTCTCGCACCATCCGGCGGCGGCGTCGAAGGCGCCCACGGTCACTTCCACGGTGTACCGGGAGAACGGCGGTCCGCCCGGCGACGGCGGTCAGGGCCTGCCAGGCGACTTCACGTTCAGCGCCGACGGCGACCAGAACGTGGTGGCGTTCGAATACTCCGGGCTCGGCATCCGCAGTGGCCGGGTGGCGGCTGACCATCCCGGCGGCTCCGCCACCGTGACGGTCACTCCGGCCGTCGACGGACCGGTCTCCATCGAGGTCACCGGCGTCGGCAGCGCGGGCGACCGGTCACCTGCCCGGTCTTACCGGTACTGGGTACGGACCACCGCCCCCACCGCGCAGACGCCGTGGTTCGAACTCGGGGTGTCCGCGGACATCGTGTTCACCGCCACCCAGGAGGGGGCGGCGACGTTCGTCTACCGGATCGACGGTGGTGCCGAGCAGTCGCTTCCCGTGGGCCAGGACCGCACGGGGCGCGTTTCGCTCCTGTTTTCCCAGCCTGGACAGGAAAGCCACAAGCTCGTGGTATGGACGGTCGACGCCACGGGCATCAAGTCCGGCGTCACCGACCGTCCCTTCTACGTCAACCAGGTGGAGCCTTCGGTGACGGTCGACGCGTGGTCCGGTCTCGTCGATCAGAAGCGGGTCTTCACGGTCGAGCCGAACCGGAACGGTGTGGTGTCGTACGTGTACCGGATCGGCCGGGGCCCCGAGGTGCCGGTGCCCGCCGCTCCGGACGGTTCGCTGACCTTCGAATACACACCGACCGCGAAGGGCACTTTCGGCGTCCGCGTGGCGAGCGTGAACGCGGCGGGCGTCCGTTCCGGCTGGGGCGAGAGCGGTTTCCAGGCGGATGCGCCCGCGCCGACCGTGACGAGCGCCGAGTACCCCAGCGGTTCCCCGGAGCGCGGCGGCCCCGGCGTAGCCGGCACTTTCGTGCTCTCTTCGCCACGCCTGCCGGTGGTCTCGTACCAATACGTGTTCGACGGCGAGGCGGAACAGACGATCGCCGCGAGTGCCGACAGCTCGGCTTCGGTCCGCTGGACGCCACGGGCGCCGGGTTATCGCTCCCTGCGGGTCCGTGGTGTGACCGCGTCGGGTGTGGTGACCGACGAGACGTCCTTCACGTTCTGGGTCAAAGCGCTACCGCCGATCGTGACCAGCCCGCAGTTTCCCGAGGGCGGCCCCTCGACCGCCAAGCCGGGACAGCCGATCGAGTTCACCGTGACCCCCACGTTGCCCTGGTCGCACGAGGTGCTGTGGTCCATCGCGTTCAATCCGCCACAGGTCGTCCCGGTCGGCCCGGACGGCAAGGCAACCTTCACTTACACGCTCCCGGAAACGTTCGGAGCGTTCGAGCTCACCGTGTCGAGCCGGACGGCCGAAGGCTACGTGTCGGGACCGGTGAAGCGCACGTATCAGGTTCAGTCCTGACGTTCAGGCACTGAGCACTCGCGACGATTGCCGAGCGTTGTCAAGCCAGGCGGGGTCAGCTCGGGTAGAGGGGCCTTGCTGTGAAGGGGGCCTTCACGGCGCTGAGCGCTCTGAAAGCGCCCTTCATCACACTGAAGTCCATAAAGGACCTATGTGGCACGGGTTCGTGCTCATTGCGTTGGCAAGTTCGTCGCCGACTGTTCCATGGATGGAGTGCAGGAGGGTGGTGTTGTTCTCCAGCTGACGACGCAGAATCGCCATATCAAGCGCGTCGGTGACGAGTTCGGTGCGCATGTGGTCGGCGATGGACCAGCCGATGATGAGCCGGGAACAGACGTTCATCACCGCGGCGCGATCCACAGCCGGTCCGGTGCGTCGACGGTGAAACGGCGGTTGGCCAGGTCCGGTCTGGGATCGGGGATCGTGGTGCGGGCCCGTCGGCGCCGAGTTCACGGACCAGCGGGAACGTTACTTGGGGAGGATGTTCTCCCGCGCGAAATGGCGTTGCCCCGGCTCTCCGGACCGTCGTCTGTGGAGTGTCAGGCGGGTTGTTGTAGCGCGGTCCGGGTTTTCCATTTCCTTCGGTCGAGAAGTTCGGTCTGCAACTTGGACCAGAATGATTCCAGCATCGTGTTGTCGTAGCCGTCACCGACGGTCCCGAGTGAGGGCATCAGCCCCGGCGTCCTTGACTCGGTTGGTGAAGGTCCAGGACGTGAATTGCACGCCGTGGTCGGAGTGGAAAACTGTGCCAGGCTTGGGGTTTCGGTTGTTGATCGCCATCCTCGAGGGTGTTGACGACGAGGTTGGTGTTCTGGTTGTTGTCGATGGACCAGCCCACGATCTTTCTTGCGGGTAGATCTTCGAGGCCTCGCGCAGGACCTCCAGTTCGGTCTCCAGTTGCCGGATCCGCCGCTTCGCAGCCACGAGATCGGCGTGCTCGGTGCTGCTCAGACCGGGACGTTCACCGTGGTCGATGCGGTCCTGCTTGACCCAGTTGTGCAGGCAGGACTCGCTGATCTCGAGCTCGCGAGCGGTCTCCCGGACCGACTTGCCGGCCCGGACAAGAGCGACCGCCCGAGCCCGGAACTCGGCGGGATAAGCCTTCGGCATGATCGACAGCCTTCCAGACGACAAGCCATCGACTCCACAAACCCGAGTCCGTCACCTGGGGGCAACGCCAAGGTGTCCGGACAACCGGGGGAACCTCACGTCAGGTTCTGAGGTGGATGGTGTTGCGGCGTGGTGTGCGGGTGGCGTCCAGCCAGGCGGGTGGGATGAACTCGGGGAGTCCGTCGCTGGCGATCCGGACTTTCCATTCGGAGTGGTGGATGAGCTTGTGGTGGACGGAACATACGAGGACGAGATTGTCCACTTTGGTCTCACCATGGTGTGCCCAATAAACCACATGGTGCGCCGTGCATCGGTAAGCGGGCGCATCGCACCCCGGGAACGCACAACCACCGTCGCGGCGGATCAACGCTCGGCGGATGGCGGGGGTGGCGAGGCGTTGTGCCCGGCCGACGTCGAGGGGTTCGCTGTGTGAGCCCAGCACCATGGGGATGATTTTGGCGTCGCAGGCCAGCCGCCGCGCCTCGGCAGCGGTGATCTCCCCGAGCAGATCTAGAGTGGCCTGTCCGATGCCGGATCGCAGCTGTTCCAAGCTGACTGTCACGACGATGTGGGTGGCTTCTCCGGCTTGGGTGGGTAGGTCGGGGTGTTCGGTCCACATGCGTACCAGTTCGGAGAACGCGCAACCACGCCGTTCCCACTGAGTACGGGTGTCGCGGCCCTCTTCCTCGGTGGCCGGGCGGGGTTTGGCGAGTGGATCCAGCATCGCTTGCAGCCGCGCGGAGGTCTCATCGTCGACGCGAGCTTTGATCTGGTGCCCGCCATCCCGGTGCGGGGCGATCGAGAATTCCGGCTGGAACGGTTTCGGTTCCCGGGTTTTCGGCTCTTTCCCGTCGGGGTCGAGCTGGGTGAGCAGGCGTCGTCCGGCGGCGCGGATTTCGCGGGGTCCGGCGGCGCGGGCGAGTTCGGCGAGGATTTTCTCCGCCTGTTCCCGATCCTGCACCGATACGGTCTTGGGAAGTTTGTCGAGTACGCGGAGGATTTCGTCGATCTGGGCGGCGCCGACCGTGCCCTCGGCAGCGGCCTGGGCGGTCGCCGGAGCCTGCGACGGCTGATCCCCGCTGGTGAGATCACGAGTGCCGTTCAACGCCAGTGCCCGCGCCGCCCGAGCTTTCGCCTCGGCGTACGGGATGTTCAACGTTTCTTGCAGTAGTCGCACGAGGCTTCCGTATCCGGTGGTGTCGCGTATCCCGCGGCGTTCGAGTTCGGCCATGACCTCGCCCTGGATCGCGGCTTCGCGGCGCTGCACACACTCGGACTCCAGAAGCCTGTCCAGCAGGCAGCCGACATCCTCGCGCCACCACTCGGTGCGCGATGCCTGGGTGCTGCTCTCGACGGCCACAACACCACTTTACTCCGCCTGATCGAACATGTGTGCTATCGATCGGGTGAACCTGTGCGCCGCATTTTTCGTTGCTATATAAGCGATTCCGGTAAATTTGGTGCCCTTCGTCTTGATCTGTGGGTGTTCACCGGCCTGGTAGGTCCGGTCGGCGGCCGCCGGGGGTGAACACGGTGTGGTGTGAGGTTTCCCGGACATCTTGGCGTTGCCCCTTCCGATCCGAACAGGCGTCGCCATCGGCTGGCCTTGCGCACGCCGTACTCCTGCATGCCTAGCTTCTGACCTTCGGCAAGCCAGAAACCAAGCCGGACAACGACGTGCGCCCAATCAGAGCCATTTTCGGTCACCTGCCACGAATTCGCCGCACTTCATTCCGTCCTTTATGGACAGAAGGATAAGCGACTGCGACCCCATCGATCGCGGGTGCAGGGAGCGGCTTACGCACGGGCCGGTTCACCGGAAGAACCTGACGACCCCGGGTGAGCGTGACGATCGACGCCCCGTAGCCGCCACACACGATGCCGAACCGGTCACAGCGGATTGACACCCGCTCCGTCCATGGTCGACGATCACCGGAAGTACACACCACAAGTTCATCCGCGCCCGTTCGGGGGAAGCCGGTCGGAATCCGGCGCTGACCCGCAACGGTGGGCCGTCCCCGTGACGGCGAGCCCGAACACCCGGCGGGCGCGGTTTGCTCTGGTACCCGTCGTGGTCTGCGGGTCGCCGGTCCGGAATCCCCGTCCCGCCAGGGCGGGCCCGGTCACGGTTGCACGCAGGCCCGTGCCCGGAAGGCGAACGCATGGCCGCACCCGTTGGCCTCCAACGGACTCCACCACGTCGCCGCTCGGTCGTCCCGCTGATCGCCCTGCTCATCGTGGCCTTGGTCGTTTCGCTGGTGTGCGGCGTCGCGCTCGGCGCCGCGAACATGCCGATCCGTGACGTCGCGCGGTTCGTCGGTGCCGGGATCTCCGGCGGCTGGATCGACGCCGCGGACCTGCCCGGGTATCAGATCGTCTGGCAGGTCCGGTTGCCACGCGTGCTGCTGGCCTTCGTGGTCGGTGCGGGACTCAGCGCGGTGGGCGTCGCCAGCCAAGCACTGGTCCGCAACGCGCTCGCCGATCCGTTCGTGCTCGGGGTGTCCTCGGGTGCTTCGGTGGGCGCGACCGCCTCGATCGTCCTCGGCCTTTTCGCGTCTCTCGGTCTCTACGGCCTGTCGGTGGCGGCGTTCCTCGGCGCGCTGGGAGCGACCGTGCTCGTTTACCTCGCCGCGCGTTCACGGGAGGGGATGACACCGTTGCGGCTGGTACTGACCGGAACGGCGATGGCGTACGGATTTTCCGCCGTCAGCACGGTTCTGGTCTTCATGGCACCCCGTGGGGACGCGGTGCGCGCGGCGTTGTTCTGGCTGCTCGGCAGCCTCGGCGGTGTCACCTGGCAGTCGGTGCCGGTGGCCGCTGCCGCGGCCGGGCTCGGCCTCGCCTACTTCCAGGTTTCGGCACGCCGGCTCAACACCTTGGCCATGGGCGACGAGACCGCGGCGGCGCTCGGCGTCGATGCCGCGCGCTTCCGCCGCACGCTGTTCGTGGTGTGCGCGGCGGTCACCGGCTGCCTCGTCGCCGTGAGCGGCGCGGTCGGGTTCGTCGGGCTCATGGTCCCGCATCTGGTACGCATGGCCGTCGGCGCCGACCACCGCCGGGTGCTCGCGGTCGCCCCGCTGGCCGGGGGCGTGCTGCTGGTGTGGGTCGATCTGCTCGCCCGCACGCTGGTGGCGCCCGAGGAACTCCCGCTCGGCGTGCTCACCGCCGCGTTCGGCGTCCCGGTGTTCGTGTGGCTGATGCGCCGCCGCGGCTACGTTTTCGGCGGTCGCTGATGGAGATCCGGGTCGAAGATCTCACGGTGACCGTCGCCGGGCGGCAGCTGGTGAGCGACCTGCGGTTGCGGGTCCCCGAGGGCACCGTCGTCGGCCTAGTAGGGCCCAACGGGTGCGGGAAGTCCACCACATTGCGGTGTGTCTACCGCGCGCTGCGTCCTTCGGCCGGAGCTGTGCGCCTCGACGGCGACGACGTTTGGACGCTCTCCGCGCGGGACAGTGCTCAACGTGTCGCGGCACTGCCGCAGGAGCAGCACATGGAATTCGACTTCACCGCCGCCGAGGTGGTCGCCATGGGCCGCTCCCCGCACAAACGCGCCTTCGAACGCGACACCGACGCGGACGACGAGCTCTGTGCGCGGGCGCTGCGCCAGGTCGGGGTGGACCACCTCGCCGAGCGCGGGTATCTCACGCTGTCCGGCGGGGAACGCCAGCGCGTGCTCGTCGCCCGCGCGCTCGCCCAGCAGCCGAAGGTGCTGGTACTCGACGAGCCGACCAACCACCTCGACATCCGCTACCAGCTCGAAATCCTCGCCCTGGTCAGGGAAATCGGCGTGACCACGCTCGTCGCGCTGCACGATCTGAACCTCGCGGCGTCCGCCTGCGACCTCCTCTACGTCCTCGCCGACGGACGCGTCGTCGCCGACGGCGCCCCGCACGAGGTGCTCACTCCCGAGCTGATCGCCGCGACGTTCGGCGTGCGCGCCCACATCGTGCCGCATCCCGTTTCGGGCGCGCCGCAGCTGCTGTACAGCAACGCCACCGAACCGAAAGGATCCCCGCGATGCCGCGACGACGTTCCCTCCTGACCGCGCTCGCCGCGCTGCTGCTGGTCACCGGATGCGGTGCGCAGGTCCGGCCGGAGACCACGAGCGCGGCGGCCGGATATCCCGTCACGGTCAAGAACTGCGGCCAGGACCTGACGTTCACCAAGGCGCCGGGCAAGGTCGTGGCCTACGACAGCGGCATCCTCGAAATGTTGTTCGCGCTCGGCCTCCGTGACCGTATCGCGGGCTACGTCATGCCGCACGGGCAGAACAAGGACATCGAGGGTTCGCCGTGGCGCGCGGACTTCGAACGCGCCCATCGCCTCGGCGTCGACACGATCAGCAAGGAGGTCGTGCTCCAGGCGGGCGCGGACTTCGTGTACGCGGGCTGGAACTACGGGTTCGGCGAGAACACCGGGCTGACTCCGCAGCATCTCGCCGAACTCGGTATTCCGTCCTATGTGCTCAGTGAGTCGTGCCGCAACGGGCTCACCGATCGCTCGCGCGGCACCATGCCCGCGCTGGAAGCGCTCTACACCGATCTGCGCAACCTCGGCCGGATCTTCGGGGTTTCCGCGCGTGCCGAGCAGCTGATCGCCGAGTATCAGGCCGCAGTACGTGACGTCGAGGCCTCGGTGCCGAAGGACCGGCCCCGGCCGAAGGTGTTCCTGTACGACTCCGGCACCGACAAACCCTTCACCGCCGGGCGGTTCGCCGCGTCGCACGAGGTGATCACGCGCGCGGGCGGGGACGACGTCATGGGTGACCTCCAGGACAGCTGGACCACCGTCACCTGGGAGGCGGTCGTCAAGGCCGCCCCGGACGTGATCGTGATCAACGACTACGACCCGCCGACCGCCGCGCAGAAACAGTCCTTTTTGGAGAGTTACCCACCGCTGGCACAGGTGCCCGCGATCAAGAACAAGCGGTTCCTCGCGCTGCCGTACGCGGCGCTCGTGGAAGGGCCGCGCAACCCGGCGGCGATCCGCACGGTCGCGGACTACCTCAACCGGACGAGCGCCGGGTAGGGCTGACGACGAGCCGGACCGGCCCCGGGTGCGCGCGGCGGACGCGGGGCCGTCCGGTGAGGGCCTTGCTGACCGGCAGCCGGCGCAGGATCTCGACGAACACGAGGGTGAGCGCGACGGTGGCGAGGTAGATCACCACGGTCGTCCACGGCGCGCCGACCCGGTCCGCCACCGTGCCGATCGCGGGGCCGAGCAGTGCCAGCGCGAGCGGGTGCACCAGGAAGATGCTGAACGAGCGGTTCGACGCCCACGCGATGAACCGGGCGACTCTGCCGTCCGCGGTCCGGCGGGCGGACCACCACGAGCACAGCGCGTAGAGCGCGGCGATGACGGTGACGAACCACAGGAGCAGATACGGCTGGTACACCTCGCTCGCCAGTTGCGGCCACGTTCCACTGTGGACGTTCTGGAAGTAGGCCAGCTCGGCGCCGACGCCGATCGCGATCAGCGCGGTGGCGAGGAAGGCTCGGTGGCCGGACACCCAGGCGTGCACGGCCTCGAAGTGCATCGCGACCACGGCGCCGAGCACGGTGTAGAACTGGTACGGCAGGATCGTCGCGAACAGGTGGCTGATCGTGTCGTAGGTGACGCCTTCGGGCGGGTAGGTCATGAACAGCACCACGCATACCTGGAGTGCGCCGCTGACCAGGAGCACGTACCGGTGCTTGCCCCTGGTCGCGCGCAACATCTTCAGCAGCAGCGGGAAGAGCAGGTACACCTGCATCGTGACGAGCAGGAAGTACAGGTGATACCAGGCGCTGCCTTCGATCAGTTCCCGGCCGAGCGCGGCCAGCTTCGTGCTGAGCGAGCCGGCGGGCTCGCCGGTGGTGACGAGCGAGTAGCCCCAGAAGAACACCGACCACACGACGTAGGGCACCGCGACCAGCGGGAACCGCCGCCGCCAGAACCCGGTGGCCCGCAGCGGCCGGTCGCGGTACTGGTAGACCAGCACGAACCCGGTCAGCGCGAAGAACGCCTCGCGGGTGAAGTGCAGCAGCGATTCGACGGCGTTGGCGGGGACGTCCTGCGGGTAGTTGGTGGCGGCGACGACGTGGATGAGGATCACGCAGGCGAAGGTGATCAGCCGGAACAGGTCGATCTGGTGCAGGTAGGGGGCCGACGACCGCGGCGCGGGGATGCGGGCCGGCGCCGGCCTCGGCGCTTCGAGGGTGGTCATCGGCTCACCTGCGCACGGCCCGCTCCCACCATGTCCGGCAGTGCGCCGGGGGTCGGCGACGGCGTTTCGAGCCAGGTGATGCGTCGCTGGCGGACGAGCGTCCAGAACCCGGTGGGCGGGACGGCCGCGCCGACGACCAGCGTCGCCCCCGCGACGAGGGTGGCGAGCAGGCCGGTGACCTGGGCGTCGAGCCGGAACAGCGGCACGGTGCCGTAGCCGCGGTCGTCGCCGGACAGTTCGCGGGCGGTGGTCGCGGCCGCCTGGAGGAGCCGGTGTTCGGTGAGTTCGGCGGCGCCGGGCTCCGCCGACGTCAGCACCGAGCCGGGCCCGGTGGGCGGCGCGGTGCCGGGGCGGCCCGGTTCGAGGACACGGAGA
This sequence comes from Amycolatopsis sp. NPDC059021, assembly GCF_042739895.1. Lineage (NCBI taxonomy): Bacteria > Bacillati > Actinomycetota > Actinomycetes > Pseudonocardiales > Pseudonocardiaceae > Amycolatopsis > Amycolatopsis sp. NPDC059021. The sequence continues at coordinate 108,111 of NZ_JBHYIQ010000017.1, read as the reverse complement.
CCGAGGTTCGCGCCGTGGTTCGGCCGGTCGCTGATGACGGCGAACGCGCTGGTCTGGGCGGCGCCCTTGGCCAGCTCGTCGAGCGACGCGGCGGGATCGGCGGGCACCGCGCACCGCCCGGCGGCGAGCACGCCGAGGAAGGCCGGGCCGAACGCCAGCGGATCGGCGACGTCGATCAGCACCCGTGCACCGGCGGGCGCGCCCGCCGAGGCCAGCGCGGTCAGCCAGCCCGACACCTCGTCGGCGAGCCGCCGGTAGGTGACCTGGTGCGACCCGGGCGCCTCTTCGAGATAGACGCGTTCCCCGGCGTCGTTCGCCCGTTTCCTGATGATCGTCGCGAGAAGTCCGCTTTCGCTGTCGTTCTGGCTCACGACTGCCAGGTTCGCCGTGCTTTCTGTGAATCCCCCATGAGGCCGCTGAGAACGCGCTGTCCACCTTGATCAACGGCCGGGCCGGTCACTCCCAGGCCCAGGACAGGCCGTGGATCCCGGGGGCCACCGCGCCCGCCAGGACCACCGCGGTGGCGTCCTCGCCCACCGGCACCGGGGCGAGGCCGAGGCGGCGGCCGTCCGGGAACCGGGTCCGCCAGGTGACGCAGGACCGGGGTGGCGCGGCGCGGGGGAACACGACCGACACCCGGTAGTCCCGGATCCGCTCGGCGATCCGGCGGTGGTGGTGGGTGGCGACGGTGCGCGAGGAATAGTCCTCCGTGTACTCGACGACGGCGCGCCCGCCGACGTCCAGTGCCCGGTCGAAGGCCAGTTCGGTGAGCGCGAATCCCTCTTCGGGCAGTGTTTTCGCGGTGGCGACCCGGCAGTGCCGTGCGAGAAGGACGGACGGCGGTTCGAGACCGCGTCCGCTGCGGCTGGTCGTCAGCACGGTCCTCGCGGCGTCACGGCGGGCCTCGACGAGCATGCGTACCACGATCCGGCTGAGCCGGCGGTCCGCGTCGAGATACACCGTGTCGTGCAGGCCGACCCGGTACACGGAGTCGAAGGCCGCGCTGTCGAACTCCCGCAACAGCGGCGGCAGGAAGGCGGGGTAGTCCCAGGCACGGTGCAGGCGCCGGGCGCCCCGGCACGACGGCACTCCGCGGCCGCGGGGGCGTTTCGCGCCGAGGCAGGCGAGCAGCGCGCCTTCGGGCAATTCGAGGATTTCCTCGAGAACGGTGACCGCGTGCAACGATTCCTCGTGTTCGGGCAGGCTCCGCCCCGTCTGCCAATAGCTCAGCGTCACCGCGCTCAGCGCGACGTCCCGTGCCGCCAGCCGGTGCCGCAGCTGCCGCAGGCTCAGGCCCCGGTGCGCGGCCGCGCACGCGAACGCGTGGCCGAACGGGCCGTCGTTCAGCGCCGTGCGCACCTGGTCCGGCAGCGACATGCCGTCATGGTGCAGTCCACATGCGAATCCGGCCACCGCCAAGTGGCTGATTCTCGTGAAGCCGTCTATTCGGTTAACAACGAACGTAGGTACTGCCGCGGGCTCGCGCTTTCTACGCTCGGACCCGCTTCCCCCGGCGATTCCGTCCACAGTGGTCGATCCATCACGAGAAAAGGAGATGGGTGATGCTGCTCAACCGTGTCGCGAAACTGGCCGCGGTGCCGATACTGGCGCTGCTCGGCCTGGCCGCCGCATCCGGTGAACCGGCGGGCTCGGCCGCCCGCGCCACTGCCGCGCTCCCGCGGTTCGATCACGTGGTGATCGCGTTGTTCGAGAACAAGAACTACTCGGACATCGCCGGGGACAACGGATCCGCGTCCTACATCAAGTCGCTCGCCTCGCAGGGGACGTTGTTCACCAACGCCTTCGGCGTGACCCACCCCAGCCAGCCGAACTACCTCGCGCTGTTCTCCGGTTCGCAGCAGGGCGTCACCGGGGACAGCTGCCCGGTGGATTCCCAGGCCGACAACCTGGGGCAGCAACTGCTGAAGGCCGGCAAGACGTTCAAGGGGTACTCCGAGGGACTGCCCAAGGCGGGTTACACCGGCTGCAGTTCGGGCCGCTACGTCCGCAAACACGCGCCGTGGGTGGACTTCCCGACCGTGAAGGGGGCAGAGTACAACGTGCCGTACTCGGCTTTCCCCAGCGACTACAGCAAATTACCGACGGTTTCGTTCGTCATTCCCGACATGTGCAATGACATGCACGACTGTTCGATCAAGACGGGTGACTCCTGGCTGAAGTCCCACCTCGACGGCTACGCCCAGTGGGCCAAGACGCACAACAGCCTGCTGATCGCCACGTTCGACGAGGACAACTTCACGTCGGTCAACCAGATCTGCACGCTGTTCGTCGGCGACCACGTGAAGGCCGGTTACCGGTCCGGCACGCAGATCAACCACTACAACGTGTTGCGCACGCTGGAGGACATGTACGGGCTTCCCGCACTGGGCAAGGCTTCGGGCAAACAGCCGATCAGCGACACCTGGGCCACCGCCACGGGCGGCCACTGACCGTGTATCTGTCCACAATAGACAGAAGGGTCCGGCGTGGCGACCGGTCGGCCCGGCGGCCCGGACTCCGGGCCGTCGGCCAGACCGTGTTCGTCCTCGGCACGGTCAGCCTGCTGACGGACATCTCGTCGGAGATGGTGACCGCGGTCCTGCCGCTCTATTTCGTGCTGACGCTGCATCTGGGCCCCGTCGCCTTCGGCGTGCTGGACGGGTTGTACACCGGCGCGACCGCGCTGCTGCGGCTGGTGGGCGGCTACGTCGCGGACCGGTTCCGGCGGCGCAAGACGGTGGCCGGCGTGGGGTACGGGATCTCGGCACTGGCGAAGCTCGCGCTGGCCGGGGTCACCGGCGCCCCGATGATCGGCGCCGTCCTCGTCGCCGACCGCGCGGGCAAGGGGCTGCGGACCGCGCCGAGGGACGCGCTGATCAGCCTGTCGGTTCCGGAAGCCGTGCTGGGCCGGGCTTTCGGCGTGCATCGCGCGCTGGACAGCGCGGGGGCCTTCGCCGGTCCGCTGGTCGCGCTCGGGGTGCTGGCCGTCGTCGGCGGTGCCACCCCGGACGCGTTCAGCGCGTTGTTCGTCGTCAGTTTCTGCATCGCCGTCGCCGGGGTGCTGGTGCTCGTGCTGTTCGCCAGGGACCGGACTTCGCCCATCCCGGGCGCGGCCAGGGTGACGCTCGGGCAGGCCGCCGCGTTGCTGCGCGACGGCCGGGTCCGGCGGCTGCTCGGCGCGGCGGCGGTCCTCGGGCTGAGCACCATCGGCGACGGCTTCGTCTACCTGGCCCTGCTGCGGCAGCACGACATCGCGACGGGCTGGTTCCCGGTGCTGGCCGTCGGCACCAATATCGTCTACCTCGTGCTGGCCGGCCCGTTCGGCGTGCTGGCCGACCGCTTCGGCCGCCGCTTCATGCTGCGGTGCGGGTACGCGGCGCTGGCCGCGGTCTACCTCCTGCTCACCCTCGGCCTGCCGGGAATTCCCGGTACCGCCGTGGTTCTGCTGCTCTACGGGACGTTCTACGCCGCGACGGACGGGGTGCTGATGGCACTGGCGGGCCCGTGTTTCCCGGACGGGCTGCGCACCACCGGGCTGGCCTGCGTGCAAACCGTGCAGGCGCTGGCGTACTTCGTCTCGTCCGTCGCGTTTGGACTCGCCTGGGCGGGCTGGGGCGCGAGCGCGCCCACCGGGTTCGCGCTCGGGGCCGCGATCGGTGCGCTCGGCCTGACCTGGGTGCTGCTACCGGGGCAGCGTGGAAAGGAGACGCGATGAGGTCACGCACCCGGGTCGCCGTCGCCGTTTCCGGCTGCACCGCGCTGATCCTGCTCGCCGCGTTCGCCGTCGTCGCGGCCCGGCCGGGCAAGACCGCTACGGCGGAGGCGTCGCAGGTGTCGATCGCGCCGGGGCCGGGTCTGGTGGCCCGCAGCACCGCTGATGAGAGCCGAGGCAGGCTGATCGGCGTGAACGGTTCCCAGCGCTCGGTGTCGCCGGTGGGCTGCCAGCGGTTGTACGCGGCGGGCGGTACCGGGATATGCCTGCGCCAGGACGGCGATCTCACCACGTACCAGGTCGCGGTGCTGGACGAGCATCTCGCGGTGCGCCGGGAGATCCCGCTGGCGGGCATCCCGAACCGGGCCAGGGTATCGCCCAGCGGCAGGCTGGTGGCGTGGACGGTGTTCGTGACCGGCGATTCGTACAACGGCGGCCGGTTCTCCACCCGGGTCGGCATCCTGGACACCAGGACGCAGGAACTGGTGCCGACGCTGGAGGACTGGACGGTGTCCGTGGAGGGCAAACCGTATGCGGCCGCGGACCTCAACTTCTGGGGTGTCACCTTCGCCGCCGACGACCGGCACTTCTACGTCACCATGAGCACCGGCGCGCACCGCTATCTGATGCGCGGCGACCTCGGCACCCGTCGCCTGGAATCGGTCCGTGACAACGTGGAATGCCCGTCGCTGTCCCCGGACGGCGGCCGCGTCGCGTTCAAGGCCGCCCGCGACGGCGACCCCGAACACGGGTGGCGGCTTGCGGTGCTCGACCTGGCCACCGGCCGGGTGACGCCGCTCGCGGAGACCCGGTCCGTCGACGATCAGGCCGCGTGGGTGGACGACCGCACACTCGCCTACGGACTGCCCCGCGGTCAGGAGCACTCGGACGTGTGGACGGTCCCGGCCGACGGCACCGGCAGCCCGTCGGTCCTCGTCCCGGACGCGGATTCCCCGGCGGTCCTGACGAGTACGCCATGAATCCTCCGGGTGCCGGAACCGAGGGACGCCCTTGTCGCAGAACCAGATCACCCCATTCGCGTGGACTTGATCTTGAAAGTGGAGGATCATTTTCTCATGGGGGACAGAAGACATACTGGCGGCGGATCGCGTTCATGGATCGCGAGGCTCATCCGGGCGACCGCGTTTCGCGCCGGCCTGATCAAGGCTGGTCGACGCGTCGGAGACAGGCGAGTTCGCCGCCGGATACGGCTTCGTGACCGGATCGGCCTGGGGGTACTGTTCGCTGTCGGACTGGTTCTCGGGGCAGGCGCGTTTTTCGCGCACGACTACGCGGTGCAGCTGCAGGATTACGGTGTCATGTCGACTGGCACCGTTGTGAGCACCTACTATGCCGGTAAAAGTCAATTCGCCGAGGTCACATTCACCACCGTCAGCGGGACGACACTGGCCGTCGAGGTTTCGGCCTACCAGGGGGATGGACCGGTCCAGGCGGGCGATTCGATGCCGATCCTGTATGACCCAGCCGATCCCGACGGTACCGCGAGAGACGCGCGCACGTGGACGGACGCGACTTCCTGGGGCCTGGGGGTTGGCGCGGTCATCGTACTCGCGACCGCGCTTATCCTGTGGGTTCGGGTAGGCACGGTGGTAATCCCTGAACCGGTCTCTGCCTCGGACGACGGCACGGCGCAAGGCGCGGGTGCGTCACGGTCCGGCGCCGTCGGCGGCGCGGACGGCGTAGAGGCGGTGATCGAGACTGCCGACGAGGACGTAACCGGCGGCCAGCACGGGTGAGGAGTCGTCGATCGGGCCCCGGGTCAGATACGTCCAGCGCGCCTGCCCGGTCATCGTGTCGACGGCGTGGAGGCCGCGGTCCCGGCTGCCGACGTAGACCGTCTCGCGCTCGACGGCGGGGGAGGAGCGGATGCCGTTGCCGGTCGGGTAACGCCAGTTCGGGCGGCCGGTCGAAGCCGAGACGGCGTAGAGGTGTTTGTCGTCGCTGCCGACGTAGACGACGTCGCCGTCGAGCACCGGGCTGGACACGATCCCGCCTTCGGCGCGGAACTGCCAGATCCACTTGCCGGTGCGGGCGTCGAGCGCGTAGAGACTTTGGTCGTCGGAACCGATCCACACCGTCGTCCCGGACACCGCGGCCGAGCAATCGACGGTGAGGGTGGTCGTGTAGTTCCACCGGTGGGCGCCGGTGGCGGCGTCGAGGGCGTACACGTTGTGGTCGCGGCATCCGATGTAGACGGTCAGACTGTCCGAATTGGACGCGGTGGCCACGGTAGGCGACGAGTTGAACCAGTCCCCGCTGGTGAACTTCCAGCGCTGTTTGCCGGTCGCCGCGTCGATCGCGTAGACGTTGTGATCGCGGCTGCCGACGTAGACCGTGCCCGCGGCGAAGGCGGGTGAGGAGTGGATGACCGCGTCGGTGGCGAAGGTCCAGCGTTTCCCGCCGGTGGCGGCGTCGACGGCGTGCACGTTGCCGTCGTTGCAGCCGACGTACACGACACCGTTGGCGACGGCGGGCGAGGAGGTGATGGGGCCGCCCGCGATGTAGCGCCAGCGCTGGGTGCCGGTCGCGAGGTCGATCGCGTAGAGGCTGCGGTCCGTGCTGCCGACGAACACGGTGCCGCCGTCGACGGCGGGAGACGAGTAGATCTCGCCGCCGGTCTGGAAGAACCACGGTCGCGGGCCGTCGTCGCTCAGCAGCCGCGTCGCACCCCAGATGCCCGCCCCCGCGGTGACCGCCGCGGCGCCGGCGGCGGCGGACAGGAGAGTGCGGCGGGAGAATCGATGCTTTTCCTTGGTATCACGGGGAATCCGGGTCGGGGGCGGGGTGAGGGCGGTGCCGGGGGAACGCGGGTTGTTCGCGATGACGATCCGGCCCTGGACGTCCCACTGCCATTTGCCCGGCTGCTGCTCCGGCGCGACCTCGTGCATCCGCTCGTCGACGTAGTCGTAGAGCTCGTCGACATCGACATAGCCGTTGTCGTCGCGGTCCGCGGCGCCGGTGCGGAGCCCTTCCACGACGAGCCCGGTGAACAACGACAGCGGCCGTTCGCCGTCCTTGCGGTCGCCGTCGAACGAGAACTGCATCGAGTCCGACGCCGTCAGGACCGCCCGGCCGCGCGCGGCGAAGCGTTCCGAGGTGTGGATCGCCGGATCGCCCTTGGCCACCCGGCTGGTCGCGAACGCACCGCTGTAGCAGCAGTCGAGCATCAGGACGTCGCAGCGCGAGCGGGCGCGCTCCATGACGTCGTGCAGGAACGTCGCGGCGAGCGCGGTCGCGCCGAGGTAACGGCGTTCGGTGTCGGTCATGGCGAAGTACAGCCTGCCGCGATCGTCCTTCAGCCCGTGCCCGGTGAAGTAGAACAGCAGCATGTCGTCACGCCGCCGGTCGGCGTAGAACGCTTCCACCGCGCGGGAAACCTCGTGCGCGGGCCGGTTCACGCGGGTTTGGACGTCGAAGCCGCCGATCGCCGGGTCGCCGAGTACCCGCCGCAGCGCCTCGACGTCTTCGGCGGGCGAGACGAGCCGCGCGAGCCCCGGATCCTCGAACCGGGAGCTCGCGACGAGCAGCGCGTACCGGCCACCGCTCATCCGGCCGCCGAATGCTTCGCGACGAACGCCTCGAGCAGCCGCTGCCGCTCGTCCGAGGTCGCGCCCTCGATGCGGAACTCGTCCCCGTCGATCTTGACGTCGACCACGACACCGGGCTGCCGCTGCCGCAGCAGCCAGTCCCGGACCGTGCCGATGACGGTGGTGAACACCCCGCCGGAAGCGGCGAAGGTGAGCAGTACGGTCGACAGCGTGACCGCGTCGGCCTTCGAGCCCGCCGGGGCGGGGCCGCCCGGCACGAACCCCGCACTGTCGACGTCGAGTTCCCGGAGTTCCGCGCACAGCCGCTCGGCCAGCTCGGTGCGTTCGGTCTCGTCGGGGTCTTCCAGCAAGGTCACCTCGAGGGTCAGCCTGCGCTCTTCGATGGCCATGTTTTCCTTTCCGCACAGTGCTTTCTCAGAGGGGCTTCGCGATGACGGTGAAGGTGGGATCGCGGCGCAGCGCCCCCGCGATGCCGCGGACGATCCCGATGCCCTCCCACAGCACGAACAACGGGATCATGACCAGGAACCGCGCCGACTCGCCGAACCGGGAGCGGGAATCCGCGGAGGAGCGGACGTTGATCCGGTAGCCCTCCCAGTAGAGCCACCAGCTGAACGCGGCGTTGAGTGCCCACAGCGGGGCGACCAGCGGGGTGACCGGCGCCGCCTTGCCACCGAGGACGGCGTCCAGCGCGAGGACCACCGCCGGATGCTGGGCCGGGCCGCACAGCCACACCGCGACACTGTGCAGGAGCGGGAGCCGGTGCCGCACCGGGATCGCGCGGTTGACCACCAGCCGCAGCAGCCCGGAAACCCACCGCTCGCGCTGCCGCAGGAAATCACGCACGGTCGCCGGGGACGCGCCGTAGGAGCGGCCGGCGAACCATCCGCTGCGGCCGGGGTGCCGCGCGCTGAAGCGCAGGGCGAACTCGGCGTCCTCGACCGTCGAGGACGGCCCGAAGTCCCAGCCGATGGCGGCTTCGACCGAGGCGCGGATCAGCAGCAGTTCGCCGTGCAGCCCGGTGCTCGGCGTCCCGCGTCCGGTGCCGGCCGCGAACAGGCTGACGTCGCAGCCGGGCCGGACCGCGTCGGCGAGCCACACCCACCGGTTCCTCGCGTGCTCGCGGGGATAGGTCAGCACGCCCTGTGCCAGGTGCAGCCCGGCTTCTCCGGCCGCGTGCTGCTCGTGGACGAAGCGGGCCACCTCGGCGGCGGTGTCCTCGCCGACCCCGGTGTCGTCGTCCATGTGCAGGACCCAGACGTCGTCGCGGGCCTCGCCGCAGGTGATCCGCACCAGGTTCGCGAAATGGTTGGCGCGGGCCTTGAAGCGCGTTCCCCGCGCGGTGCGGAAGTCGGCGGGGATCTCGACGATCCGGACCAGGGGATACTGTCCGGCGAGCAGCGTGATCGCCCGCCGCGCGGCGCAGCCTTCCTCCACGACGACGTCGATCCGCACGTCCGTGAACGCCGCGGGGAGGTGTTCGCAGCACGACGCGACGACGCGTTCGAGCGCGGGAAGGACGTCACATCGGCCGATCGTCGGGATCACCACGATCAGCCGGTGCGGGACGGGGCCGGGTGGCGGTTCGGCGGCGGGGCGCCCGCGTGTCAGCAGGCCACCGGAAAGCCCGCGGAGCGTGACCACTGTCGGCAGCGACCAGACGATGGTGGTGTACCAGGCAAGCGGCCCGGAACCACCACCGGGCGGTGCGGCCACGAGAATCGCGACGAGCACGGCGAACGGGATGAGGAAGGACACGAAACCCGGCCGGACGGCCCGGATCCGCCGGGTCCGCACGGCGGACGTCATCGTGGACGGCATCGCGACCTCCCCGCACTGGACTCCGCGGTACCTCTTTGAGGAGCGCGCTCCAGCGGGCCGCTGATACAACGGCCGCAGGGGATTCACCAGAATGGCGGACCCGATTTGTCCGTCCGGTTACCTTTCCGGGGACGGTGCGGGCGGGATTATTCGCCGCGCGGTGGCGCCGCCGGATCCTCGGGGATCGGGTAGCCGGTGTCGACGAGACCGCTCGCCGAGAGCACGAGCCCCGCGGCGGTTTCGGCGATCTCGACCGCGGCCAGCAGTCCGCCGACAAGCAGTGCCGTGCCGAGCCCCTGCTCCTCGGCAGGGGGATGTGCCGGGGGTCGTTCCAGGACGTCGTGGTCAGGCATGGGAACCTCGTCCGTGCGGATCGGATTCGCCGTGGCGGCCGGTGCCGGTGTCGGCGCTCTGACGGCGTACCGGATCGGATCGGCCACCGACGGCGCGGCTCATGCTCTGTGCCGGGCGACCGCGGCGCCGTTCGTCCGACAGCGTCGCGAACTGAATGCGTACACCCATGATGCCCGTCGCCTCCTGTTCCCTGCCCGGGACGGAATGATCGACCGTCGGGGTCCAGAACGGCGACAGCCGGCCCGCCTGATGCCACCAAGCGGAGCCGACCGGCTACGTCCCGCATCCTATGCCCGGTCCCGGCCCGCCTTCAGCCACCGAACGGACGTATGCGGTCCGGAATGTGAATGACCTTGGCAAAGGGTGGAAAACGCGCACCGGTCGGCGGACGCGTCGGCCGGCGCGCGTGGGCCACAATGACGTCGGCGGCCGCCGACGCCGCGACGACCCGGAGGTGGGTGCATGCCGGACACGCCGGGCGGGGCGCGTGCTTCCCGTGCCGGGACGCCCACCCGGGTGCTCCTGGTCGAGGACCACGCGATGGTCGCCGAGGCGCTCACGGCGGCGTTCGAGGCGTATCCCGAAATCGAACTGGTGGGATGCGCGCATTCCCTCGCCGAAGGGATCCCGGCGACCGGGCGGCAGCGGCCGGACGTCGTGCTGCTGGACCGCAGGCTGCCCGACGGCGACGGGATCGACGCGATCCCGCGGCTGCGCGCGGAATCGCCGTCCACGAGGGTGCTGATCTTCACCGGCGACGCGAACAGCGCCATGGCGGCCAGGATCCTCGAGGCCCGCGGGGCCGGGCTGCTGCTGAAATCGGGGCTGCTCGGGCAACTCGTCGAGAGCATCCGCACGGTCGCGGGCGGCGAGATCGTCATCCAGCCCGAATTGCTGGCAGGCGCACTCGCCGAACTGGCCGGGAAACCCGAACTACTGGCGCCGGCGCTGACCATCCGGGAACGGCAGGTGCTGATCCGGGTCGCCGAGGGGCTGGGCACCGAACAGATCGCCGAAGAACTCGCGCTCGCGCGCAATACCGTGCGCAATCACGTGCAGCGCATTCTCACCAAGACCGGGACGCATTCGAAACTGGAAGCCGTTGCCGTCGCACGCCGGACGGGTCTTATCGAGTGAGCTGTTTTCCACGCGATCATTCGTCTTCTTGGGTGAGAACAGGGAAAGCGCGGGGGAACGCGTGGGAAGCTGCACTATGCCCACGCCATCGGGAAGGGGGGGGGGGGGGGCGCCCCCCCCCCCCCCCCGCCAGCGGGGGTAAAAACCCAAACTAGGAAGAAACCCAATAAGAAAAAAACACCAGG